>DAHVUT010000003.1 GCA_027328425.1 Microcaldota archaeon
CACAAGGGCATGTTCGCCCTACCAGTCAATTTTTATATGTTTCGTATTAAAAACGCAACCTCTAAAAGATTTTGCTACCATTGCTACCCATGGAAGAGGTAACATACGAATTTGAGAGCAGGTTCAACGAAAGATACAGCCTGGTTTCTAGGAAGATAATGCGCATGCTTTCCGAGAACTCCAGAATTTCAAATACTGAGATCGCAGGTAAATTGGGTGTGACGAGACAGGCGATAGCAAAAAGACTGAGCCTGCTGGAGAAAGAGTTTGGGGTCAGGTACACGCTGGAGCTCAACGAGGAAGCTCTCGGCTTGGTTCATCCGCACATCATAATGATTAAGTTCGAGGAAAAACCGAACTACAAGTTTGTGAAAAAGCTCTTTATGAGATCACACATACCGCAGTTTGTCGCAATGCTCGATGGCGGCTATGATATGCTCGTATATGCCAACTCCGCATCAAGAAGCGGATACGCACACTGGGACAAGGGCATGCAGGTGCTGCTCTCCAAATACAAAACATCATGGTACCCTTCGGAGGTAGCCCACAGTCAGTTGGGCTTCTTTCCGCTCAGAAACGAGACGATAGACAAGGTGAATATCGATGACAAGTACAAGGAGATCATAAAACTGCTCAACTTGAACTCTCGCACATCATTCCAGGAGATGTCTAAGAAACTCAATATGCGCTTCCATACCTTGGTCTACAACTTCAAGAAACTGCTGAAGACTAACTACATAAAGAGATTTACAATAGTCGAAAGACCTGTTAAAAATACAGTAATGATGTACTACTTCGCAAAGCTGACGCTGACAGACTTTTTTGCGCAGAGCGCAGCTAACGCCAGGAAGGCACTGATGTACGATGAACAATATCCAATAGTGAGCAGGTACTCCTTCTGCACGCAACTAATAGGCACGGGTGACTTTTTCGTCATGGGTATCTTTGACAACAGAAAGATAGGTTACCGAAATAGCATCCTTCACTACAAAAACTCAATGACAACGCAGAAGGTAAAGATAAGTTATGGTGTCATAGACAGGGTATTGGTTGGGAGCGTGCCACTGAGAAGCATCGATGCCAAGAAGGAGTACAGCATACTTCACTGGAATCCTGATCTTGCGCCGGAATAATTGCATTATTTGGAGTATCCTTTTACCTTCTTGATGAGCTCGCGCAAATAGTAAGGCTGGGCAACTTCGTCTTCTTTCGCCTTCTCCAGCAGATTGAGCGCCAGTGCAGGATGCTTTTTGGCAATCCTTAATATGACCGCAAAAACAGTGCACTGCTCGTGCTTGCCCTTTTCTTCTATGTTCAGCAGGGTTATGAGAGCGGGAAGGCTGGCATGCGGGTCCAGCGAGTAGACAGGCTCAACAACAGCCCTTTCACTCTTAAATATGTCATCTCCCTTCTTCTTTACCGCCCCTGCAAAAGAGTAGAGTGTGGCCTTCTGTCTCTTTCCAGCACTTTCGATAAGCGAATAATCAACTTGTTTTGTGAGATTCAGCTTCTTGTTTAGGACCAGCACGAGCCATTCATCTGTCAGGTTTATCAGATTGTGATAGAAACCATAGTAATTTCGTTTTACAACCTTGAATCTTGTCCTTGACGTTTTGAGTTCTCTGAGGGCACCACCAGCACTTGCATAAGGGTAGTAGGGTTGGATATCTACGCCATCCTTGTCATGATAAACAAATTCGACGCAGTTCTTTATCGGAAAGTAGCCTTTGTTGGCTTGCCTTGCGGCTCCTTTTATCTCTATCGTTGCCTCCCCTGCTTCGGGATGGCTGCTAAGCTCATCAAGGCTATTGGAAGTGAAGCCTTTGGGTTTCAGGACTATTATTCGCTTACAATGGTCGCTCGGTTCCTTCTTGAGAGACAGGACATACGAACCTGGCCTTTCGACTACATCGTACGGCTCGCTCCCTAGGACGTTATTTACTGTCCCATGCACGACGGGCGCTGAAAGTATCTCACTAATTAATCCCCTCATAAAAAAACTGAGACTCGTAGGTATATTATACGGGACTAATTTAGGTAAAAGTTAGATATTTTTAGCATAATTTGTCAATTTAGCAACTATGTGTCATCGAGAGATATTCTGAAAATAATGAAGATAAAGTAGCATTAGCCTAGTCTAGGTTGCGTATAAAGAGCCCAGCTTCTCTCCTTCTCCTCTACATGAATCCCAGGTCTACTCATCTAGCCGATTGAAATCGACTATGGGCAGCAAACAAACAAAAACACGCTAAAACAAAATGGAGACAGAAAACGCTCAAAAACGCGTTGTGGACTCTAGAAAATATCAATTACCTATATCCCTGCACCCAGGCGGGCCCGGTGGGATTTGAACCCACGACTGTCGGCTTAAAAGGCCGCTACTCTGGCCAAACTGAGTTACGGGCCCCTTGATTTCTTTCCGCGAAAAAGCTTATTAGCCCCTGCGCGCACCGGACCGCGGCAGCCTAACGCAGGCGAAGGGTTTTTATTGCTGTTCTACACCTTTAGTCTGTGGTTGCATGGTAGAAGCATATTGCGTTAAGTGCAAACAGAAACAGGAGATGAAGGATGCGAAGCAGGTAACTATGAAGAACGGCAAGAAGGCGATGACAGGCGTATGCCCTGTCTGCGGCACAAAGATGTTCAAAATCGGAGGCTGAGTCCGGCGAGCCGCGCGCAAGGCGGCTCAGCGATTGTTTGCTGTTATCCTGGTGCCAGCGTTGCCCAGTACAGCGGCCTCCACCCGGTCGAGCGAGGCGATGACAGCATCCCTGCCCGTGGCGCTTACATACTGCAGCGCGGCCTCTATCTTTGGTTTCATAGTCCCTTGCTCGAACTGCCCTTCGTCCATATAGAGCTCGCATTCACGTGCCGTGAGCTTGGAGAGCCTCTGCTGCCCTCTCTTCCCATAGTTGAGGAACACGTTGCTTACGTCAGTGAGCATGACCAGCCTGTCCACCTTCAGCTGCACAGCGAGCAGTGATGATGTGAGATCCTTGTCCACCACTGCATCCACGCCGTTCAACATCCTGCCGCGCCTTACCACAGGCACTCCTCCGCCGCCCGCACACACCACCACCTTGCCCAGCGACAACAGGTTGCGTATGGTGTCCAGCTCCACTATAGATACGGGCAGAGGGGAGGCCACCACGCGCCTGCGCATTCCGTGTTCTTTAACCATGCGCCAGCCGTATTCCCTGGCCAATCTCCTTGCCGCGCCCGCACTGTAGAATGGCCCTATGGATTTCGATGGATTCCTGAAGCCCGGATCGCTCCTATCCACGACCGTCTGTGTAAGCACGCACGCCACTTCTTTTCCAATGTGGCGTGTGCGCAGGCTGTTAGCAAGCGATTGGGCGAGCATGTAGCCGAGCATCCCCTGGCTCTCACCGCCACAGACGTGCAGCGGCATAGCCGGAATGCGTTTCCTGGCCAGCTCGTTGCGCAGCAGTATGTCACCCACCTGCGGTCCGTTGCCGTACGTCAACACGATATCGTACCCCATGCCCGCTATGCCTGCTATCCTGCCAGCAGTGCGCGCTATACTGCGTTCCTGCTGCCCGTATGTGCCTCGCTGCCCCTTCCTCAATATTGCATTTCCCCCTAGAGCAAGCAATAGTTTCATCAAGTCACTGTTGCCTCCTTCCAGAAAGCACGAACTCGAGCGCCGCAGCGGCGCCGTAGAGCTTGTTCTCTCCTTGCTGCCAAACCACTGACTGCTTGCCTTCGAGCGCCTCGTTGGTTATCTCAAGACCCCTGTGCGCCGGCAGGCAGTGCATCACTATTGCATCCTTCTTCGCCATACGCATGAGCTTGGAGTTTACCTGGTAGCCTTCGAACGCGGCCATGCGCTTCTCCGTCTCATCCTCCTCACCCATGCTCACCCACACGTCAGTATACAGCACGTCGGCCCCGAAAGCAGCGCCCTGCGGATCGTGCACAACGCTTATCTTTGAGCCCGTCTTGCCAGCGAGCTTCCTGGCCTTAGACACGAAAACTGGGCCTGGCGCGTAGCCCTTCGGGCACGCGATTGTGATGTTTGCTCCGGCCGTCGCGCATGCGAGCAGCAGGCTATTGGCTACGTTGTTGCCGTCGCCTACGTACGTGATGTTTATGCCCTTGAGCCTTCCTTTGGCCTCATACACGGTCAGCATGTCTGATATCATCTGCGTGGGGTGCTCCAAGTCACTCAGTGCGTTTATCACGGGCACTCCAGACTCCTTTGCGAACTGCTCGACTGTGTCGTTGGAGAACACCCTGGCCACTATCACATCCAGATAGCTGCCGAGTATCCTGGCCGTGTCCTTTACGGGCTCACCGCGCTTCAGCTGCAGCTCGCTGGCCGAAAAGTAGAGTGGCTTGCCGCCCAGCCTTATCGCCGCCACCTCGAAAGAGGTGCTCGTCCTTGTTGAGGGCTTCTCGAAGAGCAGGCCCACTATCCTGTTGTCGAGCGTGTGCAGTTGCCTGCCTGACTTTATCGCCGCCTTCAGCCTTGCCGCATTTTCAATCAGGGGATAGAACTCGCCGAGTGATATGTCGGCGAAAGAGACTATTGATTTCTCCAGGCTACCACCATCCGTTGAATTGGGCCGAGCACATTAATACAGCATACCATTGGCGGGCTACACGCCTATGCCCACCACCTTGTCTCTGCCGCTCGTACCCCTCAGGATGCGCACCGAAGACTTGGGCACTGAGAAATGTTCTGCAAGGATTTCGATAAGCCGCAGGTTGGCCCTGCCCCCTTCCGGCTTGGCGTCAACCTTGACCTTGTATTTATCGCCTCCCAGTTTGACCACCGCTGCACGGGCGGAGTTCGGGGTGACATGCACGTTGAGCAGCATATGGACGCACCTAGTCCACAGGCGGCTTGTCTGAATAGTATGCCTCCTCGTCGCTGAACTTCTTAGGACTGGGGTTCCACTGGCTGGACGGTATTTTGCATTCCTCCATGTAGGAATTGACTTTTTCCCATCCTATTCTGTCGTCGCAGGGCAGCTCGAACACCTTGTTAGGGAATATTACTATCACTCTGCTGCCGTCTTCATTGTATATGTGGGCGTAGAACATAAGCGGGATTAGGTTTGACTTGATGTCGTTGACTGCCTCCTCCAGTCGTCCTTCTGGTATGGATACAATATAGTGCGTCCAGCCGCCCCCGGCCCTCTTCGCGATTATATTGTATTTTGCAAGGAAATCGGTGCTGACAAATTCGGTGCTCAGGAGGTTTGTGTGAAATTCCGCGTCCGCCATGCTAGTACATCGCTTGCAACCTTTTTATCCTCTCCTCTATGGGCGGGTGCGTGGAGAAGATGCTGGAAATACTGCCCTTCTTGAACGGGTTGGCGAAGTAGAGCGAAGCAGTGACCTCATTGGCGCGCGCCACAGGCCTGGAATCAGGCTTGGTCGCGTACGCCTGTATCTTCTTCAGCGCCGATGCGAGCCCAGCGGGGTTCCTTGTCACCCTCGCACCATTCGCATCGGCCATATATTCGCGTTTCCTGGATATGGCCAGCCTTATAAGCAGCGCAAAGAGTGGAGCTAGCAGCCCAACGACTAGGGCCACAAGGAGCAGTATGCCCGAGTTGCCCCCTCCGCGCCTGCCGAAACCGAAGCCGAAGAACAGCGACATGCGCAGGTATGCTGCAACTAGGCCTATCGCGCCGGCGAACGCTATGGCAAGCGTCATGAGCAGTATGTCGTTGTCGTACACGTGCGACAGTTCATGCGCTACGACGCCGTCTAACTCGTCGCGGTTCATGGTTCCCAATAGCCCGCTCGTAAACGCTATAGACGGTCTTTTCCTCCTGCCCGTGGCGAACGCATTCGGATTGGGGTCGTCTATCACATATATTTTGGGCATCTTTATCTGCATCGCCGATGACAGGCCCTCAACGGATGCGTAGAGGCTGGCGTACTGTTTTTCTTCGGCGGGCTTGGCTCTTGAGACTGCAAGCACTACACTATCTCCTTTGAAGTAGGTAAATGCGGCGTAGAGGAGGACCAGCGCCACACCTACGGCAAATGTCACCAGGCCTCCTCCGAGCATGAGCACTACGACATACACCACTGTGGCAAAGAAAAGCACAAAAATGAGCATCAGCACGAAGGACTTCAGCCGGTTGGCCGCTATCTCATCGAAGAAGCTGGCCATCATAATCTACTGTTTCCCTGCGCCCTTGGGCGCCTTCGGCCTGGGCCCTGACGCACCTCCGGCCCCCGCAGGTCTGCCGCTGGATGCAGGGGCCTGCTTCGCGGGGTCGGAAGCAGTATCGCCAGTCAAATCCACCTTGATCGCTGCTTTTTCAACTTCGGGAGCCTGGAAGAAGTCCTGACGCTTCATGCCCATGGATCCCGCGAGCATGTTGCCGGGGAACTGTTGTATCGCGTTGTTATAATCGAGCACATAGTCGTTGTAAGACGTGCGCACGAACGATATCTTGTTCTCAGTGTTCTCGAGCTCGGCTTGGAGGTTCTGGTATGTCTGCGACGCCTTAAGATCCGGGTAGTTCTCTGCCACGGCGAACAGGCTCTTGAGCGCCTGGCTGAGCATGTTGTTCGCCTGTGCCTTGTCCTGCACCGAGCCTGAAACGATGGACGCCCTCAGCTGCGTCACCTTGGTAAGCACATCCCGCTCATACTTCATGTAGCCCCTCACAGTCTCCACGAGATTGGGTATCAGGTCATAGCGCCGCTTGAGCTGCACGTCTATTTGCGCCCACGCATCCTGGACGCGGTTGCGCTTTCCTATGAGCATGTTGAAAGTGAGCACTACTGCAGCCACGACTATTATCACGATGACTGCCGCCACGTCAAGCAAGGTCGACACACTATCACCCTATAATTGCCCAGATTGCTATTAAAAGGCTAGCATACGCCGCTGTTTTGCGGCAGGCCGCTATTCCCCCCACATCTCGGCCCTTATGGCGCGCTCCTGCACACCGATGCTTATCAGCGCCTCCTTCATCGCCTGTACGAACTTCGGCGGGCCGCACACGTACGGCACGCGCTCAGCGAAATCAGGCACATATTTCATTATCATCTCAGCGTCTATGTGCCCCGTCTGCCCGCTCCAGCCATCACCAGGCTGCGGCCTCGTGACCGTTATAGTGATCCCGCAGCCATCCGTGCCGAAACTCTCCAGCTCCTGCCTTTCTATTATCTCGTACGGATACCTTATGCTGTATATCATGTTCACGTCGATCCTGTCGTTGTTTGCCCTCAGGTACCTTATCATAGAGAAGAAAGGCGCTACTCCTGTGCCTCCGGCAAGGAACAGGAGCTTGCTTGCGGTGCTTGCGTCGAGCTTCAGCGCGCCGTAAGGGGCGGATATGCAGTACACGTCGCCGACCTTCGCCTCCTCAAGCTTGGAGGTGAGCCTGCCGTGAATCATCGCAACCATGAACTCGAAGCTGTCCGAGGGCGGCGCATTGGCTATCGAGAACGCCCTCCCTATCTCCTCTCCCGTGTCCTTGTTCTTGTAGAACAGCATGGCGAACATGCCTGGCGCGAAATCCACCCCAGCGCCATCAACAGACTTGAAAGAGAAGACAGTGACATCCTTAGTGCTGGGGGTTATGCTTGCTAGCGCGTATTCCTTCTTTACTATCATCCAACAACCTGCACGGAGTGCGGCGGGCCGGTGCTTGCCTGCGTCAGCCGCTCTTGGGGTTTGCGGCTATGCTCTCCACTACGTTCTCGCTTTTCTCCACCATCTTTATGACGTCCTTGAGCCTCGGGTTTATGCCGTAACCGAGGTCGTAGCCGTGCTCTGTCCTTATATGCGTCGGCTGGAGCACATTGAGGTTCATTGAGAGGTTCCTGAGCGTTATTATGAGCGTCTTCCTAGTGAAGCTCTTGCCCAGTATGGCATAGAGTTCCCTGGTGGTCCTCGGGGATTTTTCCATGAGCAGCTTGAGCACGGCGAAGTTGGGCCTACTCATGAGCTTCCTGATCATCCAGATTTTATCCTCTCCTTTTTCCCTCCTGGCCATCGAATTAAATTCTATCTCAAACTATTTAAATGTGAGCAAGGAGCTGATGCCGTGCCATTGTATGCACGGACATGCAGAAAGTAATAATAACCTTTTGTGCACACAAACTACAATATGTTATACTTAAGTAAAATTATAGGTAGTTTAGTAAATGGATTCGCTCGGGCACCGTCAGGCCACAGTACCAACCCAGAACTGCAAAAAGCGAAACTCAGTTTCTCCATGGACCTTGCCCAAGATTACGAGACTGTCTTGCAGTCCTTCGGCATCGTGCCCAGGACAATAGGCAAGAAGGGCAGCAGGACGCTCTACGTGGTGGCCGGAGGCATGGCGCGCCTGACGCGGCAGGAGGAAGAATGCGCGGAGGAGGCGAAAGCGCTAGTGGTGGAGAAACTGTCCGAAGGCGACGATGAGATAGGCATGCATCAGTTCAGCAGGGCGAAGGAGATGACGCAGAGCTTTCTCTCCGCGCGCATGGCCCCAGAGCGCTCGAACCTCGTGTCATACATCGTGGCCCACGATACCGTGGGCTACGGACCCATAAGCATGCTTCTCGAAGACAGGCAGAAACTCGAAGAGATAGAGATAAACGCACCGAGCGCCAGCATAAGCGTCTTCCACGTAGACTACGGCAGGTGCGAGACGAACCTGAGCTTCAGAGGCGAGCGCGAATTCAGGCATTGCATAAACAAGATGATCTATGAGGTCGACAAGGAGCTCAGCGAGGACAGCCCGATAGTCGACGCGCAGGTGGAGAGCGCAAGGGTGCACGCACAGATGCGGCCCTACGCGCTCAGCGGGGCCGCCGCATCGATACGCATAGGCGACCAGAAGATGATATGCTTCGACTACCTGATCAAGAAGCAAACGACCAGCTTCGAAACGCTTGCATACATGTGGATGACTATGGATGCGGGCATGAACGTGCTCGTCGCAGGCTCTCCTGCGAGCGGAAAGACAACGCTGATGAGCGCCCTCTTCTCATTCATACCGAGATCCGAGCGACTGATAACCATAGAGGAGGACGTGAATGAGCTCAAGGCCAAGATAGACATAAACAACACCGTCGAGCTCTACGGCTCCAAGTACATGGGCGCCGTAACGACAACGCGCGAGCAGGTGATAAATGCGCTTCGTATGCGGCCCGACAGACTTGTAGTGGGAGAGCTGCGCGGCTCCGAAGCGCAGGAGCTGTTCGCCGGCGCGAACCTCGGCGTACCCTTCATGACTACGATGCACAGCAACGAAGGGGGCATGGAGATAGTGAAGAAGCTCATGATAAAGCCTATGGCGGTCCAGGCCGGAGCGATAAGCTCCCTGGACATTGCGCTGTACATGAGGCACACTGACCTGTCAAGGAGGCTGCTCTCGGACATATACGAGTACAGGTGGCTGAGCAAGGCCGAGACAATGGAGCTCGGCAGCACGATAGCAGAATCTGATTCTGTAGATGTGTTCGCCGTGGTGGAGAACGGCGAACTCGACAGGACTGCGCTCCTGAAGTCCAAGGTCATCGATGCGTTCTCCAGGAAGAATGGCATCTCGGCAAGGCTCGCTCTTAAGGAGCTCGACAAGCGAGCTTCGTACCTCGGGGAGCTCTACGTCTCCCGCGGAGACTCGGCTGCGCTTACAGAGGCGATACAGGTGTATGGTTGGAGGTAAACTACCACCGCCTAAAGGCGGTGGCATTCCATAGGTTGATTCGCATGTTGCAAAACAACGTCATCGGAACGCATGAGTCCGTTTACAGGGACTCGCCTATTGAAAATCTGGGCATTATCGGTCAATACATGTTCCCGCTCCAACAGGGATTTGGCTGTCCCCACAGCACTGCAGTGGGCAAAGATACTTGTCGGTCAGTGCTTATAAGATTGCTGTTCGATTTCCTCCACAACACAAATGCTGTGGTTTCCATTGAGGTGTCGTAATGAACATGCTTGCGCTTGGTTTTTGGCACGCGAAGGCTGCCTGTAAGGCGGCGAGAAGACTGGGCGCGGTGGCAGCTGCCGGCACACTCACCGCGCTGCTCTGCTTTGTGAATGGCGAATGGAGTATCGAGATGGCGGCGGTGTTCTTCGCGCTCTCCGCTATGGAGATGCTGGCCATAGGTGCAATGCTTTCCAGGAACGCGAAGCTCCACAAGGAAAGAAACTTAGGGACACAGCTCGTCGACTACCTCTACCGCGCCGTGTACGGCAAGAAAAAGTCGGGCTCGTTCGCGCTCGCAATGCTCAATGCGCAACGAAACGTCGCCCACAAGGAACTGGGGGGCAAGATAGCCAAGGAACTGAAGATGCGCTTCATGTCATC
Source organism: Microcaldota archaeon (assembly GCA_027328425.1). Lineage (GTDB taxonomy): Archaea > Micrarchaeota > Micrarchaeia > Micrarchaeales > CABMGC01 > JAJYVH01. The sequence goes on from DAHVUT010000003.1 coordinate 10,305, forward strand.
GGTCCCGGATGGCGAGCTGGAAGCAGGAATACTGCACGGTTGCTCGACTAGACAGGGCGCCGAATCTAGGGTTGCCGCATACATGCTCGCCGAGAAATCGCGCAGGAGCAGGATAGACGAGACAGCGCAACGGTATGCCACATTCGGCATGTTCGTATCCACAATACTCCCGAGTTTCATGATATTCGCATTCATAGGAGACTACGTGCTGGCGCAGTCCGCGGCCGGTCTGCTCTTCCTTTCTGTAGGCCTGCTCTCCGCGGTGCCGATAATATACTCGCTGGGCAGCACGCTCATGTGGAGGAGATTGTTTGGCTAGGCTATTTACAGCAAGGGATGGCGGCGCACAGGACCCACGGAAGCTGCTAGTTACGGGGCGGCTCCTCGGCGCGTACGAGGAGAGCGGTCTCCTGATGAAATCGTTTGCGGGCGTGGCCAAGGGTAACAAGGACTATGAGCGCGAGGCGAGGAGGATGCGGCTGGGCGGCGCGCGCATGGATCGCCCTGGCGATGAGATGCTCAGCATAGTAGCATTTGCGATTGAGAGCGGCGCGAGCGCGAAGCACGCGCTGCGAATGCTTGTGGCCAGGCTCGAACACGCACACGAGATAACAGACAGCATAAGGGCCAAGACAGGCAGCATGCAGACGTTAACCTACATTGGCATGTCCTTCTTTTTCCCGCTCTTCGCGAGCATAAGTGCCAACATAATATCGAGCACGTTCGCAATGCCCGGGCAGGCGCAGTTCGCCTCATCTGGGATTGTTGCCATGGCGCTCGCGTACTCATGCATCATACTGCTCATCTCTGAATCGTTCGCGCACCCGGAACGCAGCGCAGTGTCGAATGCACTCCGCTCCCTCCCTTACTTCGCGGCGTCGATGGCCACCGCGCTAGTTTCCGGGACACTCATCGCAAACACGCTTTAGGTGAAAAAATGCAAAAGATAGGAAATACAATAGACAGGCTGTTGCCTGCGCATGCGGCAGCGTTCCTCGCTCTCGCGAGGAGCAAGAAGGCGCAGGGCTCGCTGGAGTACATAATGATGGTGGCGGCGGCCAGCATCGTGATTGTGCTTGCGCTCGCCATGGTCGTAAAACTGAAAGGGGCCGTAGTGAGCAACGTGAACATAAACGGCACAAGCACAGGGATAGCTAACGCCATAGGAAGCGAACTGGGTTCGCTCACCGCCAACGGCGTGTAGATGAGGGCACAGCTCTCCCTCGAGCTGCTCGTGTATCTTGCCCTTGCGGGCCTCTCGTTAGCCGTAGTACTGCACGCCGCGTCCGCGCCGCTTGCGAAAGCGGGCTACGCGGTGAGGGTGTACGGCATATCCCAGTTCGTCGGGCAGCTGAACGAAAGACTTGTTTCGGGAGCCTACGGAAACGGCAGCATGTATCTGCCCGCTGGGCTCTGCCCCACCGGGGCACAGCACGGGCAGCTTGAGACTGCCTATGGCACGTTCAGCCTCCTGACCCCCGTCGCGCTCTCCGGCAACGTCTTCTGCCCGGACGGCGTGGTGGCCGGACTGAGAATAGAGATTAGCAACGGCACCGCGTTGATCTCACGGAATTAGGGCGGGCGCAGTGCGGCTCGGTTTGCGCTGACAGCTCCAGTCATTCCGCGTCCAGCACGTACTTTATCAGCGCCTGCTCTATTTGCACCTTGTTTTTCGTCTCCTTCCATACAACGCTCCTCTTGCCGTCGATTACATCTGCCGTTATCTCCCTGCCCCTGAATACGGGCATGGGATGCAGCACTATGGCGTCCTTGTTTGCATAGCGCAGCGTCCTGCTGTTGAGCTGGTAGCGCGAAAACTCCTTGGATCGCCAGTCGGGTCGCGCCCCTCCCGGCCCCCGAGCGGCCACATACACCACATCGGCCCCAGCCAGCCCTTCTTCCATATCCTCAAACACATGCACAAGGCCGTACTTGCCGGCAGCGCTGACACGTTCGCGGCCTGGCTCCGCAGAAGCCGGTCCCACTATGGCGATATCGGCACCCAGTCTCGTCGCAGCAAGCGTGAACGAGCTCACCAAATTCTTGGCTCCGTTGCCTATGCACGCTATCCTGAGCTGCCCGAGACCTCCCTTGAAGCCAGCTATAGTGTAGGCGTCATTCAGCGCCTGCACCGGCCTTTCCAGGTCGGTAAGCACATTTATCACAGGAACCTTCGACGAGTCTGCGAAACCGACAAGGTCTGCGTGTTGCGGGATGCTCGCCGCCACAACGTCTGCATGCGCGCCAAACTGCTTCTCTGCACCTGCAAGCGCCATGGCCGGATCACCGCCAGAGCCAGAGGTGCCTACATACATGCTCTTACCGCCAAGCAGCGCCATGGCATTTTCCAGGGAGACGCGTTCGCGCAGGTTGGCGCCCTCAAAAAGTATCGCGAGCGTGCTGAGCCTGCTGAGCGACAGATGCCTGCCCGAATTTATTGTGTCCGCTATTCCGAAAACGTCCTCGTACTGCTGCTTTGAGAAATCATCAGCGCTCAGGAAATGCATGCTATCCGAATATAAGACCCATCCCGGCGTCCGCGCGGCTCTTCTCCTCTTCTATCATGCCGATCACTTTCTGCTCCGTCTCCGCGTCGGCCCGCTGTATGCTCTTGAAGTTCTTCTTCAGCTTCGCGTCCGCCCCGTCAAGGAACAGGTCGTTAGCCGAGAGATAGAGGTAGCTCTTCTCCCTGTCCAGGCCAAGGCTGATGCCATCCTTGAGCTGGTAATCCTGCCTGGCAAATATTATGTTCGTCTCCTTGTCGTTCTTGAGCCTGTCCAGTGCCTGCGCTATCTCCTTCTCCTTCGCCTCTATCTGCTGCGCAAGCTCCGGGTGCTCACCCCTGTATTTCGCATCGCTCCATTCCTTGGGCATCTTAGGTATTGTGTTCTGGTCAAGATAGGGGTCGTACTCGAGCATCTTCTTCAGCGCAGGCGCCTCGGCGGCATCCAGCGCGTACACCCTGGCAGACATGCGCTCAGGCCTCCATCAACACAGCATTTATGCTGCCTTCCTGCCCAGGCCTATTCACCACGCGCGCCTTGCCCAGCTCCGTGTTTATGACCGTGCCCTTGGTCATTATGCCCAGCCTTGCGAAGTTCCTGTTGTCCCTGGACTCCTCAACGCCGGTTATCTTCGCCTTCTTATAGCCCTGCTTCGTTAGTACATTGGCGAAAGCAGCGTACTTGAGCACATTCTTGATGTTGCCTCCCCTGCTTCTCGTGCCGTTGACCTGCTGCTCCGTTCCAGCCTTAGCTTCGGCAAAATAACCCCCCATCTCGCTCCTGCGCTTGTCCCTGAACTTGTTCTTGATCTTGCCGCTGCCGCTCGCTACCCTGTCGGGCTTGCTGTGCAGCTGCGCACCGAACTGACTCATAGCATCACAGCTCATTATTAGGCTGCTTGCTGCTTATAAAGCTTTATTCGTCGATGACTATTGCATGCGGAAGGATGCGATCGTGTTTGCAGGGCGGCCGGTGGCTGCACTGTGCTCCAGCAGGCTCGATATCGAGAAGCTTGTTGAGATTAGCAAGAAGTTGTCTACGCACGGCGACGTGGTGCTCCTGCTTGCGCCGAAGCAGGGGATGGAGAGACGGCTGCTTCCTGCTTTTGCCAACGCTACCGTAAGAGCCAAGGAAAGAATGTCAAGGAGCAGGAGCCTGCAGATGGAGATGCTGCTGTTCGCGTGCGGCAGTATGAACATAGGCGCCGCTCTGGAGTCATGCGGCGCGAAGAACAGGAATGATTTCATTGTGTTCGCGTCGAACAGGAAGCTGTTTGCAGCGTTCTCCAAGGAGACGGGGCTAGGCGTAATGAAAAGGATTAAGCTGAAGCTTGACTTTCGGGAAGCGGGCGATGTCGCAACCACAGAGCTGGCAGCGCAATGATTACCCGCCGTATTGGAAGGAGAGTGTATTGTACTCTGCGGCATCGTACACCCTGATGCCGTCTTCACATGGAAGCGCAAACTCGGTTATGCCAACATCCAGAGCCATCTTGCTGCATATCGTGCAGTATGGATCGCCAGACAGTCCTTCCTGGCGACCTCCACCGTCCAGCCGCGTGACATAAAGCCTGGAACCGGGCAGTTTGCCCGGATTGCTTTTTAGGGCGTCCATTATGGCCCTCTGTTCGGCGTGCATGCAGCACGTCTTGTCCGTGACCCGCTTATTATAGGAATCTTTCAGAACAGAGCATCGTCTCTGATCCTCCCTTTTGGCCGGAGGGGAATTGAACCCGCTCCCAATCACTCTGCCTTCGCTTACTATTACGCTCCCGTAGTGGCGCTGCCGGCAAGTGGCACTAGAAGCGGCATCCGCAGCTTCCTGAAAATGCAGAATCGCCTCCTTCTCCTCGTCACCGGAAAGATATCGCATATCAACCATCACTTTCGATGAACTCTGCGTTGAGCACCTCGTATATCTTCTCTGCCTTCTTCTCGCCTATCTTGTTAACTTCCATTAGCTCGCCGGGCTCAGCCGAAACAACTCCTTTTATCGTCCTGAAGTGGCTTATCAGCGATTTTGCTATTTTTGGACCTATGCCAGGGATGGAGCTCAGTATGAGCACCTGCCACTGCGCGTCAGTGAACGCCCTCTTGGCTCCCTGTATGCGGGGCTCGCGCTTCTCCCGTTGTTCCCTCTCTGCCAGCCTCGCGAGTATGCTGACTGTATCTGCTGCGCTCTTCGATCTTATCACTTGCACGTTGTAGTCCTGGTATATGCTTATTATAGCCCCAAGGGTCACGTTGGGATTCATCATCGACTCGTTCTCGTCGCCCTCTATGAGCAGCAATGGTTTGGTGAACGCGCGGCCAAGCCTGTCCAGCTGGTCGAAGATGCGCGAGTTTGTTATCGAACTATCGAAGTCGCGCACTGTCTTGCGCTCGACGCACATCCTGTCGGAAAGCACGTAGTCGCCAACAGGCAACTGCGCAAACCTGAGTATTATGCCAGACCCCGAAAGCCCCTCTATTATATCGAGGTTCCGTTCCCGCTTGTCTACTATTATGCTTGCGTCCCCCATCTCATCCCTACGGCTGTGCTACATTGATATTAGCTTAGTTATGAATAAAATACGTATGGCGAGACGGAGGAGCAAGGAGAAGCAGCCGAGCAGGGACGACTACAGACTGAAGGAGAAGCTCAAGATAGAGGAGGGCATCTTCGAGCCGCGCACTATGCTCAGGCTTGGCAAGCTCTTCAATGCAGGCATAATATCGAGCATGGAGTTCATAATAGCCAGGGGGAAAGAGGCGGATGTATATGCGGCGATGGCAGGAAACAAGATTGACTCGAACGTGGTGGCGCTGAAGATCTTCAGGATAGAGACATCGAACTACCGCAGGCGCATAGCGTACATACACGGCGATCCCCGTTTCGGCAAGGTCAGAGAGACAGTGTTTGGAATAGTGGGTGAATGGTGCAAGAAAGAGTATGCTAACCTGCAGCTCGCCAACTCTGGCGGGGTGCACGCACCAAAACCGTATGCGTTCAATGGCAACGTGCTCGCGATGGAGTTCGTGGGCATTGGCGGCAGACCTTCCGCGAGGCTACGCGAAACAGAATTGGGCAATCCTGAATCCACTTTGCACACCATAATTGGAAATGTAAGAAAACTGCTTGGAGCAGGGCTTGTACATGCGGACCTTAGCGAATACAATGTGCTGATGAAGGGCGATGTGCCGTACATGATCGACTTCGGCCAGGCGGTAAGCGTGGAGCATCCGAATGCGACGGATCTGCTGCACAGGGACGTGGCGAACATAACAGCATTCTTCAACAAAAGATATGCGCTTGGGGTAGACGCCGAAATGGTGTTCGAGGAGGTAAGGAAGCTTAGCGAGTTCACCGCGTAATGGCTACATCGGGACAGTTATGCCGCGTGCAGTAAGCCTGTCCCTGTCGCCTATACTATACCGCCACACTATGTCGCCGCGCTCGTTGCTCTGCACTATCCAGGGTTTGATGAGCACAATATCCTTCTCCTTTATCCAGAACCTCCTCCTGAGCCTGCCGGGTATCGCGCAGACGCGCTCGAAGTTGTCGGCGCACCTGATCTTGAAGAGAGACGCACCCTGCACGTGCACCACAACACCCACTATCTCTCCAGGCTGCGGCATGCGGAGCGCATACTGCTCACTCACGCCGCGAACGTGCCCACGCCTCCCAGGATTGTTCTTTCTCCTAAACGCCATATCATGACCTCTTTATGGTGTACCTGGCGCCGCACGCCTCGCAAACGAGCGTTACATAGCCTCTGGACGTCTCCTCGATATGCGTGTCTGGTTTGTGGCACTCCCTGCACACCACATACACTTCGAAATACTTCTTTATGCGCTCGTTCAGCACCTGCTGTTGCACCCTTGCATTTATGGTGAGCTTCTGATCGTCGGTGCTCGCTGGCGCAGCGAACTCCTTGCTCAGGTACTTAGCTATGTCGGCCGGATTCCGCCTCGCCACATCTGCTATCTGAGAGAAGTTCCTAAGTATAGTCTTGCTGCCCTGTACTATGGAATCTACCTGGGGTATCTTGAAATCCACGTTCTCATTCGCGAGCTCCGGAACCGAGGCAAATGCCCTGTCCAGCAGCCGCTCGTAGTCGTAACCCTGTGGCATGTGGCAGTATTAGCTTAGCAGGTTAATAAAGGCATTCGAAGCCAAGGCTCCCTTTCTTAAACCCTTTTCGCCCTATTATATACGCAGCAGGAAGGCGGGAAGCTAGGGGTTTCCCTTGCCGCAAATCCCCTTCAGGCGGGCCGCATGCCTGCAGAGTCGCATGCACATGCGCACGACCTACACCGAAGCGTCGATGTCCTGCCTACAGTGGCGGTATTATATACGAACCGGGCCAGGCCGGAAGGAGCAACCCTAAATATATGGCACTGTGCTCTGTAGATACGGGGCGGAGCGGAGGCGCAGACAACCGTGCACATTTGCGCGCGGCAAAGAGGGCTCCTGCTGCATGATGATAGCATGTACAAACCCATAGAGGGCAAACTTGTGCAGTTTATGACCAGCGACGGCCTCGAGCTGGAGGGCTTCCTTGTTGCGCCTAAGAAGAAGACACGCAAGTGCATCATATTCCTGCACGGCATGGAGGGCAACTTCCACGAGAGCCCGATGCCTATCGTCATAGCCGAGCACGCCAAGAAAGCGGGAGTTGCGCTGTTCTCCATGGACACTAGAGGCCATGACGCGCTTGCCAACATAACACGCGTGGTCAACGGGAAACAAGGCAGCCACGCAGGCGGCACTACAGTAGAAAGATTTGAGGATTCGCCACTCGACATAGATGCAGCGATAGCAGCACTCAGAGGCATGGGCTTCAAACGCTTTGTGCTCTGCGGGCACAGTACCGGGTGCCAGAAGGCAGCCTACTACCAGTACGCAAGAAAAAGCAAGAGTGTATCTGGCATAGTTCTGCTCGCTCCTGTAAGCGACTACGAGGATGAGATGAATGCGCTCAGGGGTGAGTTCGATAAGAAGGTAAGGATTGCCAGGAGGCTGGCCGCCGGCGGCTCTGGGGACGCCCCATTCACAGAGCTGAACATGCACTACTCGCCGAACAGGTTTCTCTCTGTTGCCGACCTTAAGAACGTTGAGGCCAGGCTCTTCGACTATGAAGGCAAGTTATCTGAGTTCAGGAGCATAACAGTGCCAATCTTTGCACTCTTTGGCACAAAGGACCAGTATGCGCACACGCACGTTTCGCGCTACATAGAGCGCATGCGAAGCACAACTGGGAGCAAACTGTTCGAGGGGCTTATTCTCAACGGTGCGAACCATGGTTTCGATGGCGAGGAAACCAAGGTAGCGCGAGAGGTATGCAAATTCGCAGCCGCATGTAAATAGCTTAGACTTTTATTCTGTGCCGTGCTATGCTTATCGCGCTGGGTTCGCCTAGTGGCAGGGCGGCAGCCTGCTAAGCTGTTTGGCTAGAAATGGCCTTCGCGAGTTCGATTCTCGCACCCAGCGTTTCCACTTAAAATACGACGACAGATTTGCTTTGTCGTCGTGTACAGAAGCAAACACAAAACCAATTTTTCAAAGTAACAATATCCTTTGTATAATTTGCAAATTTCACAAACACGTAAATAGACAGAAACGCATAAGATGCATGTGAGAAAATGACGAGAGAATTCGCGAGACCTGTCTCTACAGCAAAAATATTGTCTGCGGAACACTTTTATGAGGTGCCAAGAGAGCTTCAAAACGAAGCAAAAGATTGGGCTAGGGGCCAGATATGCTCTGGGCTTGACGCTTATACACGCATTGAGTCGCGGAGAGGCACGCATGCGGGGCTCTATGTGGTTTCCGAGGCTACGGAATTTGTAGACGACTTTGTTAGAAACAGACTGATGGGTTATGAGGCTCAGGTTGGAAGAGAGGTGGCTAAATACGGTGATCTCTCCGAAGAGACAGAAAAAGATCTGCCCAGGCTGCGCGCAATTGAAATAATGATGAAATCCCATTATACAGGTCTATTTTCCGATATCATGGAAAAGGAGATAAATGACAAGACCCTTGCTCAGATAAGACGCGACAGAGGAGTCTAGAAACGCAGCTTTCTAGCGTACCATAAGATATCGTTCCAGAGCCGAACTTTTAGCCCAGTAGTTTTATGAACTCTTCTGGCGTCAACCCTACTTCTCTAACTATAGCTCTCAAAGTGCCTCTCGGCACTTCTTTCCTATTTGGAACAACAGCCCTCCTATGAGGCGGCCGGATGTTTCTGAGTATTATATGGCTGCCAGACTGATGGTCAAATACATAGCCTATTTTCGAAAGGACCTTTACAATCTCAACCGTGGACAATAAGGGAAGTTTAAGCATTAACCACCACCACTTCTTCTTTTATGGAAGGCGGTGTGGGCTCTTTGTGCTTCTTCAAGCTTGCAAGATAGCCTGCTATCGCGTCTTTAACATTCTTGAGAGCTTCCTTTCTGCTCTTTCCGTCAGATATGCAGCCCGGCAAGTCAGGCACAGATGCTATGAATGCGCCATCCTCATCCTGCTCTATTGAGACTCTGTAATATCTCTTCATAAATGACTTTTAGGCGTTAAGATATTTAAGCCTCTTGGTAGGGTCAATCTATATCTCCCGCTATTACATGATATCGCTCTAGAACCGAACTTTTCCTGTAACCTTCGCACCCAGCGTTTTCCTCTTGCCGGCAGGAATACCTGAGCGTTGCGTAGGCATTATAAATAATCAGGTTATAATAGTGTAACGAGTGGGCAAATGGCAGGCAAAGCGATAGTGGCAGGGATTATAATAGCAATAATAGCTGTGATAGCGGCAGCGTGGTACTTGACATCAGCCTCCTTGTACAGCACAGGCGGCATGGTAGCTCTGCAGCTTACAGACCCGCCCCAGGTTCCCTCTGGCACGCAGGCTCTCATGATAGACTATTCCTCGTTGCAGGTGCATCTCGCCAACACAAACAACGCATCCGGCTGGATCCAGGCGAATGGTTCAGGTAGCATCAACCTGCTCAAACTACTCAACGTCAGCCAGACCATAGGCACAGCTGCTATGCCTGCAAACGCAACCATCAACCTTGTCAGGTTCAACGTCACCTCAGCGAGCATAACTATAAACGGCACAGCGTACAACGTCACTGTGCCAAGCAGCCAGATAACGGCGCACATGAACGGCGGCGCAACGCTGGGCAGCAACTCTAGCATACTTCTCGAACTGTCGCCTGTAGTGGCCAGCATAATAACCAATACGAGCACAGTGTTCGTGATGGTTCCATCGCTGAAGGGAGTCGTGGTGGCCGGCGCAAGCAACTCGACAACACTCAGTCTCGGCGCCAGGGTCGCGCTCACCGAAAGGCACAGGATAGAGCTCGAAGCTGCGGCTGCTAACATAAGCATAACAGGCGCTTCGCTGTCGGTATCTCCAGACAACGTAACCCGGCTCTCCGTAACTGTCAAGAACAACGTCAACAGGAGCGTCGTGCTCAGGAACGTGGCGCTCTTCGGCAATGAGAGCGTGAAGCTCAACCTGACAGCACTCCGCAACAGGGAGGTGCAGCTTACACAGGCGATGACGTCACGCATGTACAATTTCTGCCTGCAACTGAACCAAAGCAGCGGATTCAACGTGTCCAGCGTAGTAAACAACACAAGCGTGCGCCTTCCCGAAGGCGAGAATACGGGCAATTATACAAACGTCAGGATAGAAGACATGAATGGCGTGATGATCAGGGCCAACGGCAATGGGAGCGCATCGGGAACCATGATGCACGTCAGGCCCCAGATCTTCTCCGAGATTGAGATCAATACATCAGTGGGCGACCAGTCTAACGCATCATCTGACAACGGCAACCTACTCATACGCACACGTACTGGCGGAGAGGCAAACACATCCAACCAATTCGGATCCGAAAGCGATGCACTTGATATAGCCGAGCATGCAGGAATAACACTAAACGCCTCAGTGTGCAACAGCCTCAACGCGTCCACGATAACGTCGCGCATAAACGATGAGTTCGCAAACATGACACAGCAGTTTGAGAATGAGCAGCATAATTACAGGATGGCAGTATTCCTAGTGCAGAGCAACGGTACGCTGTATATGCCTTCTGGCGAGGCAGAGTTTGAGGGACAGGGCATGAACCTGAGCGCAGGGCAATCGGCCACGCTGAGCTTCAACGGCGTGATACAGATGGGCCAGGGGCACATCGTACTCGCCCCGATAGCATCCGACAACTACAAGGTAACGGTGCAAGGACGGGAGGGCACCTACGCTGCACTGAACGCCTCTGCTACAAGCTCCTGACTGCGAGTGCAGCAGTGCTCGTTAGCAAAAGTAATTCCAGAATCGCCCTGTTATCGCGCCCAGTCGCACTGCATTATGGCTGATTCTGTCTGGCACGCAGATTTACAATGAGCGATTGCACAAAGTCAATCCTGCCTGTGAACCTTATCACGCTCTGGCTGTCAACGCCTTTGGCTTCGAGCCTGGCGTTCAACGCCGGGGGGCATACATCGCTGTCAATTACCTTCTTCCCGAGAATCGCTACAAACACATTCGGATAATCTTTTGCGATTGCTTCCCTGTTTTCTTCGAACCACCTGCTGTCCTGGGCCAAAGTCCTAAGCACCCTAAACTCTTTTGCAAGTATTCCTGCCATATGCATCTCCAATAGCTCGTTTAGTCCCTCCTGGCGAAATGCGCCCTGCAAGGCTGCAAAATAGTGCCTTCGCTCAAAGAAGGATTGTCTTCTTTATCTCGTTCCGTTCTATGCGTATATCGCGCCTGCTGTCGCTGAGCACATACGCCACTTCAGCTTCCACACGATATGCTAAAATGCCACGGCTTGCCCTGAGCTCTTTAGTCACCACAGTACCAGCGTACAGGCGGCGCGTAGTGCTAACAAACGGTGAGATTATGTTGCCGTTCGGTACCTCTATGTTGCCATGGCTCGCATATATCTTAAGTTTTACATTTAATTCAGGCCCTTCTACGATTATCGGTGCCTCTTCGGCGTATTTGTTCGGTTCTGATGCGTGCGCATACAATATGCCTGCAGATGTCTTGCCTTTTGATTTGTAGCCTCCGTTATAGGTCACTATTTTGCCTTTTGCCAACACGTCGGCCTCACCATACACGGTATTTACTGCATTTATGTCTTTGACAACAGCGTTCCCGCCAATCACTACGTCGCTTGCGTTTACGCATCCCGCTCTGAACTCATTCTTTATAAGCACAACGCCTTCTGCGCTCACGCTAGCGCGCTCAGCCTCCGTCTGCCTTCTTGCGCCAATCAGACTCCCATTGACAGCTACACTCGAGTCAAACGTCGTGTCTTCTGAGAGTACCATATCATTGTCGTATATGGTAAAAGCAGGCACCCTGACTCTATCCTCATTCAGTGTGTTTGCAAATTCAGCCCAGTCCTCTTTCAGCCTATTGATTTGTTTGACTCCAGGCATATGCTAGCTTATGTTTTAGGATTGTTAATAAACATTGCGTACATTGTTAACGCTGCCCAACACAGCAGGAGCTAACTCACTTTCCACAGTAGGAAAAGTGCTTTGTACCTAGGCGCTTGGGGCTTCGCTTGTGGGTTCTCCTATCGCGAACCTTGTCCTAACGTCAGTCACCCTGACCGTCAGCTTGTCACCTGGTTTTGCACCCTTCACAAAGATGACGAAACCGTCCTTCTTTGCTATGCCGTCTCCTCTGGAAGCAGCGCCTTCTATGCTTACCTCCAGAACATCCCCGACCTTCACGGGCTTGGGAAGGAAATAGTTAGGGTTCATGCCCCTCCTTTCTCCTCTGTCTCCCCTGTCTCCTCTGCCTCTCCTTTCATATCCGCTTCCTCCATCTTCGTCTGACATTTCATACTTCTCTGCAGTTTTAAAGACTGCAGGGAAATTAGGCATTTACCACTATTTAAATCTATGTTTCACGACAGCGCTCTCCTCCTTGCCAAGACCATGACCACAAGGAAAGCCGCGCCGACCGCAATGGTTGCAGGATAGAGCGCGGTGATTATGCTGACCGATTGCAGCGCAAAGAGCGATATCCCGAACGACACTGCGCTGAATGCGAACACGCTCACCGCTTCCTCGTTGGGCTTCGCGTATGCCTTCCGCAGGGTGGGTACGAGACCCAGTACATCCACGCACGTCAGCAGCACTACACTCCATAGCGGATCTGCGGTTATTGTCCACAGCACTATGCCGGCGAATGCTGCAACAAGGCTCGCCTCGTCAACCCTAGTTATGTGCTTCTCGCCCACGAACAAGGCAATAACAAAAATTACAACATTCAGCACTGCTGGCGCGCCCACAGCCCATGTCCCCGCTCCACCACCCTTGCTTGCTGCAGCGAAGAAGATTACAAATTGCACAATGCCCCAGATTAGCCATGAGAATGCATGCGGCTTTATCTGCTTCCTGATTATGTCAATGAAGTACGGCGCATAGCCTGCCAGCCCGACAAGCACGGCTATTGCGCCAAGCACAATCTGGTATTCCGGAAGTGTCATCGTTACACCTGCTATGCGGCCTGTGGCCCGTACGGCTCATGGGCGGTTTAGAGCCTCGGCAAAGGAACGCATGTCCTCGAACACATACCTCGGCTTCTCCCTTTCCAGAGCGGCAGAGGAATCTATGCCGTCGGCAATGGCGCACGCATCCATGCCGGCCAGCCTGGCAGTTATCACGTCGCTCGCCATGTCGCACACGTACAGGCACCGCTTCCTGGGAACCCTAAACCTACTTGCCACTGCCAACAAGCCAATCGGATTGGGCTTGTAGTAGCCTATCGACTGCGCACTGAGCACGAAGTCCATGTGTTCAGCAACCCTGAGCTGCCGCACCTCCTTGAACAGTCTGTAGTACCTGGAATCGCTGAATATCGCCAGCTTCTTGCTGCGCCTCTTAAGGAGCGCCAGGACGCTATCGCTGCCATCCTTGAGCACCGGCTTGAAGAGCGCACAATAGGCGTCGCCCAGCACCGAATAGAGCCTGCCCGTCTCTGTGGCCATGGCCATGCTGCGGGGCAAGGGCGCATTCTGTTTTACTGGCCTGAGCCGCCTCGCAAGGCGTAGCCTGTCCTCCCTCTTCCTAAGCTGATCTAAGGCTACGAGCGGCGTGGAAGTGACCAGCGTACCGTCCCAGTCGAATATGAAGACGTCGTAAGCGTTGAGGATGCGCATACGCTTATAATAATGCTCAGCGAATAAAAAGCTGCGTGATGACAAAGGTGATCGCCGAGCTATTGCGATGACGAAAGATAGGCGGTCTGATATTGTTTCGCTGTGTTTTTGATGCTTGGGAACGGTGGTGTGCTCCAGAAGCTTAGGAAGAGCTCTATCTCAGTCACAGATATAGCGAACCAGTTCTGGTGCGAACGCCAGATGGAGTACAACTACCTCTACGGAAGGAAGTACACGAAGTATATGGAGCGCGGCAAACAGCTCCATGAGATGCTGCAGAATGAAGTGTACGTGCCGCTCACAATCGAACCAGTGACGTACGCTGACGTGATGTACAAGATCTCTTACGAGAACTATGGCTCGCTGCTCTCGCTGGTGCAGAAAGGGGTCTGCAGGGAGCTGTCGGTGCACGGCTCGGTGAATGGCTACAAGATATCGGGCAAGATAGACGAAATGCGGGTCGAAGCCGGCAGGTCGGTGGTGGTAGAGAGGAAGACGACAGATGCGAAGAGGCAGCTCAGCGAGGCATACACCAGGCCGCACCGCGTACAGGTGATGCTATACAGAAAGATGCTCGGGGACATAAAGAGCGGGGCGTACGGGCACCCCAACTTCGTCAAGTCATACGGCATAAGCCACGACGGCATATCCGACACGTTCAAGCGCGAGCTCAGGGCCATGGGCGTGAAGGAGGAGCTGCTGGATGCGTATTCAATCTCGGGCCTGGTTTTCGATATGTTCCGCAAGATACCCGAATTGAGCGACAAGTTGGAGATAATATACATGGACCGCTTCAGCGGCAAGGAAATAAGCAGTATAAAAATAGATTACGATGCAAGTATGATGCAGGGAATGCTTATGCAGGCCATGGGCTTCTGGAGGGGCGAACGCCATGCGGAGCCGGTGCCGGAGACCGAGAAATGGAAGTGCAACTTCTGCAAGTTCTTCGGCAACGAGTGCAAGGCGTGGTGGAAGGGCGAGTAGCATGCTCAACATAGACCCAAAAAAGATCAGCAAGCCATTGCTGCGCTCCGAGTTCGGCAGGAACCCGAAAGACTATTACTTTACCGAGCTTTTCGAGGAGAAGGGGTTCATAAGGCAGCAATGCAGCGTCTGCGGCAAGCGGTTTTGGGCGATCAACAAGACCAACGATTGCGGCGACGCAGAGCACACGCCCTATTCCTTCTTCAAGGAGAAGCCCACCAAGATAAGCTACACAGACTTCTGGAAGAAATTCTCCGGCTTCTTCAAGAGGAACGGCCACACCATAGTGAAAAGATATCCTATAGTAAGCAGATGGAGACCTGACCTCTACTTTACTATAGCTGGCATACAGGACTTCCAGAGGGTAGAGAATGGCGCCATGAGCTTCGAGTACGGTGCTAATCCGCTCCTCGTGCCCCAACCGTGCGTGAGGTTCAACGACATAGAGAACGTTGGCGTCACGGGCAAGCACTTCACCACGTTCGTCATGGCCAACCAAACATCGTTCGACTACCCAAAACACGGCTATTGGAGGGACAGGACGATAGAGCTGAACTTCAGGTTTCTCACCAGCGTGATGGGCATCGAGCCTGACGAAATAAAATACACGGAAGACGTATGGGGAATGCCAGACTTCTCAGAGTTCGGGCCCAGCATAGAATTCTTTTCCAAGGGTGCGGAGCTCGGCAACAACGTTTTCACCCAGTTCGAGCTCGTAGACGGGAAGGTACAGGAACTTGCTGGCAAGGTGGTCGACACGGGCTGGGGCTTCGAGCGAAATTTCTGGTTCTACACTGGAATGAGTACGGCCTACGAGGCTGTCTTCGGACCCGCATTGGAGAAGACACACGGTGACTTCGCCACAGAATTCGACACCGAGTTCTATGCGAGGTTCGCAAAGTACGGCGGCATGCTTGACATAAGCGAGGTCAAGGACATAGAGGCCGCCGAGGCCAGGGTGCTCAAGATGGCCAAGATATCGCAGCACGAGTATGAGAGTATGATAAAGCCGGTGCAAGCGGCGTACGCTCTCCTCGACCATGTGCGCACACTGCTGTTCGCCGTAACCGACGGTTCGCTGCCCTCGAACGTAGGCGGCGGGTACAACCTGCGCGTGCTGCTGCGCCGCTCCTTAGATTTCATAGACGAATACGGATTTAGGATAGACATAAGGCAGCTCGCCGACATCATAGCGGATGAGTTCAAGCCTATGTACCCCGAACTTTCCACGAAGCTGGACATTTTCGAGAAAGTGGTGAAAGTGGAACGCGTGAGATATGAGCGCGCAAGGGACGGGGCAAGGCATGCGGTGGAGGTGCTGCTGGACAAGGGCAAGAGCATAAGCAAGTCGGAACTCAGGACACTGTACGAGAGCAAAGGAGCGACCCCAGAGCTCATATCCAAGGTGGCTGCAGAAAAGAAGGTGAAAGTAGAGCTGCCGGAGGGCACCTACACTGATATGGTGAAGGGAGATATGGCCGCAAAGGAGAAGCAGGACAGGATAGATGTGTCGCTGCCCAAGAACCTGCCCCCTACAAAGAAGCTCTACTACAGTTTCACACTAAAGTCGAAATCGAAGGTGCTTTTCTCGAAGGCCAACTATTTCGTGCTTGACAAGACGCCGTTCTACCCGGAGGGCGGAGGTCAGGTATCCGACACTGGCACGGTCGATGGCAAGAAGGTGACAGATGTACAGAGAATCGGCAACGTCATAGTGCACTTCACCGAGAAGAGCACTGGAATGAAGAAGGGCAGGACCGTAGACGCGGTAGTGGACGGAGAGCGGAGGAACGCCATAATAGCCCACCACACGGCGACGCACTTGATAAGCGCGGCGGCAAGGAAGGTACTGGGCGAGCACGCCTGGCAGGAGGGCGCCAAGAAGGAGGCGCACAAGGCGCACATAGACATAGCGCACTACGAAAGGCTGAGCGAGCATGACGCCACTGCTATAGAGGGCACTGTAAACGCATGGCTCTTCAACGGCATAAAGGTGAATGCGGACGAACTGACCAGAGGGCAGGCAGAGGGCAGGTACGGCTTTGCCATATACCAGGGCCACGGCGCGCCTGCGAAGCGCATGCGCATAATAACGATAAGGGACAGGGAGGGCAAGCTCATAGACGCCGAAGCGTGCGGGGGCATACACGCAGTAGGCAGGGAGAGCCTGCTCGGCATAGTGCACATAACGGGCACGTACAGGATAAGCGACGGTGTGGATAGGATAGAGTTCGTGGCCGGACCTGCTGCGCTGAAGAAATTCGAGGCTATGCATGGCCAGATAGACAGCATGTCGAAGTCACTGAATGTGGAGCCGGGCGCGTTGCCCGCTCGCGTTGATGAGATGCAGAAGGAGCTCAGGGAGATGCACAAGGCAAGCTCCAGGGAGAGCGAGACGCTCGTGACAAGCATAGCGGCCGCCATACCCGACGAGGAGCTGGTGGAGAAAGAGCTTGATGTGGACAGGAAGATGATGATAAAGATAGCCGACCTGCTGGTCAAGAGGAACGAGAGCAGCACTGTGCTGCTCCGCAACAAGGAGGGCAACGTGGTGTGCATGTCGGGAGTTTCGGCGAAGAGGAGCGCTGTGGAGTTCATGAACAAGAAACTCGATGGAATCAAGTTCAATGGTGGCGGTTCGGGAAAATTCGCCGAAGCGAAGATACAGGCGTAGCTGCGATTGGTGGTCCCATGGTCACGAACCTGTTGTACTCGCTCATCGTCTACCCGATTCTGTTCATACTCCCGGCGTGGATCGCGAACGGCACGCCGGTGCTCTTCTCGGGCAGGCAGCCGCTTGACTTCGGGAGAAGATTGGACGGCAGGCGCATTTTCGGCGACCATAAGACTGTACGCGGCACCGCCGCTGGCACAATCGGAGGCTTTGTAATAGCTGGCCTGGAATACTCACTCATCGGCTCCCCGCTCGCGCTAGGAGCCATGCTCACAGTAGGAGCCATAGCGGGCGACCTCTTCGGCAGCTTCGTGAAAAGGCGTGCTGGAGCGAAGGAGGGATCCAACATACCCATAATGGACCAATACCTTTTCCTCGTCTTCGCCCTGCTCTTCGCCCTGCCCGTTGGCCTTTCCTATTTTCCCTCACCAATAGGGTTGGTTGTGATAATAGCGCTGACAGGAGTGCTCCACAGGCTCACCAACGTCGTAGCGCACAAGGCAAGGCTCAAGGATGTGCCGTGGTAGACGCTTCGATCAGCTCCAATGCTCTCTTGATTATGCTCTTTTCCTGATCTGTGAACACCCCTTCATTCTCCAGTTCCTTGCTTGTGGCAAGATAGGCGAGCACTTCCTTCCTCTCAGAGATGCCCCTGGAGGCTGTGCTTGCGAGCAACATGGCCGACTCGGGCTCGCGCAATTCCTTCTCCGCATCCATGAGCCAGGCGCCGCACACGTCGCTGTACCTGTAAAGCAATGCGATTTGCTTGAGGGCGAGCAGGAACTGCTGGAGTTCGTCTATGCGTGCCCTGTCTTTCTCGCCTATACTCGCTGCCTCTATGTACTCTGCAAACTGCTTCTCCATGCGCTCGCGCTCCTGGACGAGCTGGCCAAGGAAGTACATGTCTTTCTCCTGCTGCGACGTCGCCTCATTCACGCTGACAGGCTCACCCTCAAGCGACAACCTCTTCTTCTTGATCTGCTCGTGTACGGTGCGTATCGCTTGCGACAGCAGCTCATCCCTGGCCTTGGATAGTATGCCGTCGCACACAAGCCATGCCGGCATGGTGTCATTTTCTGTTTGCATGCAGTTGTTTAGGAACCTCAAACCTTTAAACGCATCCGGGAAACACGTTATAACCAGGTTATGAATGATATCAGCGAAATTCGTTAAGTATTTAAACCTGTCATGCACAAATTTGTCTCGCGTGTTAGGTGCTATTTTAGATCCCCACCCACCACACCTAACACCCACTTCTGCTTAACAGCGAGAGCATGCACATAAGCGGCAGCCATGCTCGGCTCACTTTTAAATTATTGTACGTGAATAATCAGCTAACAGGTTGTAGAATGGCCAGGGTAATCGTCACATCCGCACTGCCGTACGCCTACTCGATGCCGCATCTCGGCAACTTTGTGGGTTCTGTGCTTCCGGCCGATGTCTACTACAAGTACCTGCGCATGAAGGGCGACGACGCCATATTCATCTGCGGCTCGGACCAGCACGGCACTCCAATCGAGCTTGCAGCTTTGCAGAAAGGAGTGGCGCCGGAACAGCTCGCGGATGAGATGCACGCAGCGATAAAGTCGCTTTACGACAAGTACGAATGCGGTTTCACCCACTACGGCAAGACGCACACACCGGAGAACAAGGAAGTGGTCTACAGCGTCTTCAATGAGCTCTACAGGAACGGCTACATACTCGAGACAGAGGACATGCAGGCGTACTGCAACGTGGACAAGCGCTTCCTGCCAGACAGGTTCATACAGGGCACATGCCCCTATTGCCACACCAAGAATGCACGCGGGGACCAGTGCGACAACTGCGGCAGGCTGCTCGAGCCAGGCCAGATCATAGATCCTTTCTGCGTGGTGTGCGGCAAAAGCGACATATCTTTCGTGAAGTCGAAGAACCTGGCCCTCGATCTCACCAAACTCCAGGATAAGATAAAGGCATTCATAAAGGAGAACTCGAAGAACAACTGGAGCAAAGATGCAGTAAACAAGTCACTGAGCATGATAAAGCAGGGGCTCAAACCAAGGGATATAACCAGGAATATGAAATGGGGTTTCCCGGTGCCGCTCGCCGGCTACGAAAATGCGACTCTGTACGTATGGTTCGACGCTGTTCTAGGGTATATAGGCATAACGAAGGAGTGGGATCCAAAGAGGTGGCGCGACTACTGGCAGAACGAGCACACGCAGTTGGTGCAGTTCATGGGCAAAGACAACACCATATTCCACAGCATAATGTGGCCAGCGATGCTCATAGGCTCAAATCTCGGCTTTGTGCTGCCCTACACGCTCAAAATATCGCAGCACCTTACATCCAAGGAGGTGAAGTTCTCTAAGAGCAAAGGGGTCGGCCTTAACATGAGGAATGCGCTTGAGATAATGCCGGCAGACTGCTGGAGGTTCGCGCTCATGCACTCCGCACCGGAGAACGCAGACAGCGAGTTCACCAAGGAGGTGCTCGAAGAGACGGTTAACACCATACTGAATGATAAGATAGGCAACTTTGTCCAGCGCACGCTCAAGCTGGCGCTGGCGAACAAGGCGCTTGTCGAGGGCGGGGTTGTGCCGAGCTCTGAAAAGAAAGTGGCGGTGGAATTGGAGCGGTACGCCGATGCTTTCGACTCGCTGCAGTTCAAGAAGGCGGTAGCCGCACTGGTGGGCCTCGCTGAACAGGGCAATAGGATAATGAGCGACAGGGAGCCGTGGCTCCTTGCCAAGGCTGCGAAGAATGACGCTAAAGCTGCAAAAGAGGCGAAGGACGTGCTATCGAGCCTGATTGCGATAACGTATGCGCTCGGCGTCATGCTGCACCCGTTCACACCTGAGGCGAGCAAGAAGCTACTTGCCCATTTCAAGGTAGGCGGAGAACCTACGCTTGCGCTGCTCGGCAAGACAATAGAGCTAGACATAGAAAAGGAGCCGCATCCGCTATTCGCGAAGCTTACACAGAAAGAGCTCGAGAAGCTGCAGAAGTACGCATAGCCTATGTATACTTGAGATCCAGCGACGCCACCTGTTGGATTACGTTCCCATACCCTGGCACTGTGTAGTTGAGCCACACAAAGCCGATGAACCCGGATCCGAGCGAACCCGCAGCTGCGCCTCCGGAAGAATAGCAGTAGGGGAACAGGGTGCTGTTACTGTCGCTGTAGATGCTCACGCCAGAGCCTGGAGAATTGCCGCTGAAATAATACTGCGATGCTGCAGTAACATATATGTTGCCGTAAGCGGGCTTGTTGCCTGTGGTGTTCTGTTGAGAAGAGCACGATATGCCGTGCACCACTATCTCGCCCCCGGTTGCCTGCGACAAGCTTATCGTGAGGAGCCCGTTGGTGTCTATGGCAAAGGAGCTGCACGCAAAGCCAGGGGAAGCGGTGCACGATTGCGTCGCTAGCACCGGCGAAGTCATGGCAATATTGTACATCACGGCCACCGCTATGACGATTATTACGAGCGCTATGCCGTATGAGACCATGAAGTCCACGGCCGCCTGGGCGCGCATCCCTGCCTTCACATGCATGCTCATAGTCGTCTGTGAGAGTTCTTATTCCTTGCTGAATGCGCCGGGCTACTTTATCTTTATCTCGACCTTCGCCTCGAAGTCGGAGATGCTCGGCTTGAACTCATCGTCTGACTTTATGGCACCCTTCTCCTTCAGGTATTCCCTGGCGAGGAGCCAATAGACGAGTGCGAGCGAACGCCTGCTCTTATTGTTGCAGGGTATAACCAAGTCTACATACTTTATCCAGTTGTCAGTGTCGCAGAGTGCTATTATGGGTACGTTTGTCTTGCTTGCCTCCCTTACCGCCTGTCTCTCGTTCCTTGTGTCGCTCACCAGTATTAGCTCGGGTTCTGTGAAGTCCTTCCTATTCGGATTCGTGAATGTGCCGGGCATTACTCTGCCTTCAACCAGGCGCATGCCGGTAAGCTCCGCAAACTTCTTAGCCGGAGTTATTGCGTATATCCTTGAAGCAGTGACCACCACCCCTTTGTTGTCGTATGCCGCTAGCACCTTTGCCGCAGCCCTTATCCTCTCGTTGATCACGTCGAGCTTAAGCAGGTACAGTCCGTCGCCGCGCCTCAAGCTTATGAATCTCTTCATGCCTGGCATGCGTATCATCGTGCCAGACTGCACGTGCGAGTACGAGTACTCAGTCTCTTCAATGAGCATTTCATTGGCCATTCATTCACCATGCGTCTCTATCCGGGGCCGCCGAGATTTCCAGTTTTCACTTTTGAACTCGGGTCTTGTGCGCCCTAGGCACAAAGCCTAACCAAGCTAGCCGACAGCCCCGCGCTAGCCTATGGGCACACGATGTTCTTATTTCTATCTTCTCTTCAGCTCCTTCCGTAGCTGATTATCTCGTCTATTAGGTCTACGTGGCTTATAAGCATGCGCCTGCAGCAGTATCTCTTTACGCCAAGATCGTCGAGCACCTTGCCAGGATCCTCGCCATTCTGGTTCACTCTCTTGTTGAACTCCTCCCACTTGTCCGCCACTACCTGCCCGCAGGAGAAACAACGCACTGGTATCATCATAGCATCACCTGTATGACTTCTGGAACCTTGCCCTCGCCTTCGGTCCCTTGTACTTCTTTGGTTCCACCTGCCTTACGTCGTCAACAAGCAGCATCCTGTCATATTCCAGATAGAGTTTCTTTACCGAATCGCTGCCCGAAGCGGAGGCTATCGCCTTGGCCAGGGCGCTCCTGGCCGCCTGCGCCTGCCCGCTCGCGCCGCCGCCGTTGACTATTATACGTATGTTTGCCTTGTTCGCTATCGCCCTGGTGGTGTCCGATATGTTGACGGGCTCCAGTATGAAGTCCCTAACTTCCTTTGGCTTCACAGTGCCTACATCGAAGCCGTTGATCGTTATCGCCGCGTTGGTGTCCGTCTGCACCAGTCTCGCCCTCGCTATCGCCATCTTCCTTCTTGCCTTCTCTATCACAAGCTTCTTCTTCTGGATCCTTCTCTTGGGCGCCGCCTTCCTGCCTTCCACCTTCACCTCCTGCTGCGTGCCCTTGACTATCCCTGCAAGCTCCTTATTCAGGTTCTCGAGCGCCTTATCAACTTTTTCATCGGCCATAAACATCAACTAAGCATATATCCCAACCTTTCGCACAGCTCCTTGACTGTTATAGTGCCCTCATAAACGTCGAGCCTGCCTTTCGAGCGCTCCTCCATCTTTGCGGCACCTATGCCCTCAGGAACGCCCACATACACCCTTAGCCTCTTGAAAGCGTCCCTGCCGCGTGCCTTGCCGTAGGGCAGCATGCCCCGCACAGTGCGCTTCACGAGCATGTCAGGCCTCCTCGACCAATATGGCGAATGGTCAGGGTTCGCCTTGTCCTTCCACTCCACCTTCTGCTTGTACTCTGCGACTATGTCGTCTGCGTGACCGCTTATCGCAGCTTTCTCTGCGTTGACGAGCACCACACTTGAGCCGTTGAGGAGCAGCTTCGCCGCCCTGCTGGCTATGCGCCCGAGTATCTGGGAGTCGCAGTCAATTACTTGCTCGTTTGTCTGCATGCAGTTTCACTATTTCACAACCCTTAATTCTTATTCCTTGCCTTTTAGCGCCGTGCGGGGGAAGGGATTTGAACCCTTGCAGGTACTAAAACCACAGGAACCTCAATCCTGCGCATTTGGCCAAGCTCTGCCACCCCCGCGCTACTTCTTCAGTTCCTTGTAGGCATCTTTCAAGCCCGAGCTTATTATACCCAACGCCCTCTTCATTATCTCATTCGCCGGCATTTGGCCGAATGACTCTATGTAAAACTCGAAGTCCTTGCCGTTCGCTGTCTTGTAGCTCACTATTCCGGGCTGGAACTTGGCGCTTTTCTTCCCATTGCCCAGTACCGCCTTGCAGTCGGTGCGCAGCCTTTGGCCGTCGCCAAGCTTTATTATAGGTATGTTGCCATTGGCCACCTTGACCTCTTTATCGCTGCTTTTCATGTCCTTGGAGTAGAGCGTAGCCGGACCTTCGCCTTCCAGAGATAGCACCACCTCATCCTTCTCCGTGTAGCCTTTTGGTGTAAGGAGCGGGACCAGACCTATGCGCTCCGCTATATACTCGTCAAACATAGCGCTCGTGTTCTCATAGAACGTAACCGTGTCCACGGCGAAGCACTCAACAAGGGCCGTCGCCGCCCTGCGCAGTGCATTGGCGAAGCTGTAGTCAGTACCGCTTATGCCAGCGCGCATTGCCATTGGTGAGTTCTCGATTACGCTAACCTTCATCCAATCAGGAGGAATAAGGCAACAGCCTTATTTATACATGCGCTGGCGTATTTAATAAAACTAGCGATGGGGCCGAATGGAGCTATTCGAAGAGTACAGTCGCAGGTTGGGTGGCCTGGATTTCGGCACGGTCAGGTTTCGGCTCGCATCCAGGGAGCGCATCCACGCTTCCCTGTCACGCATAGCCGCATATTCGCTGCCCATAGAAATGGGCCAGGCCAGGAGCCTGGACTACAGCGAGGCAAGCCGCTACGTGCTCGCGGAGAGCATAACCAGGGACATGCTCATAACAATATACGACGTGAACACGTCACAGGCTGCGCTCCTGCGGCCGAGCAAGGAAATAGACGGCGCTATGGAAAAAACTGTTGCGACGACCGTCAAGAAACGGCGGATGGGCAATCTTGAAATGCGCGTTATAGGCCTGCAGGAAAACGATGCGCATATGCTGTCGTGCATCGTCAGACTGCATTCATTGCTGAAGGCACAGTTGGTGGAGGTGGATCTATTCGGGAATGATATGAGGCACATAGCATTCGACACTAAGCAGGGCATGTGCTACGACCTGCTGCTGCTGGACCGCATCTACAGGCCGCATGAGCTGGCCAACACAGAAAGAAAGGAGATTTTCGACAATAGGAGGTCAGAGCTGAAGTTCGTCTAGCGTGCTGTACACGGGCCCCAGTCTACTGAGCACGCTCTCCTTCAAGGCCACAGAGCGCACCTCGAAGGAGCCGAACTCCGTGCCGCCGAGCCTGCTCATGGCTCCTATCAGCGCGTCCCTGTCCGCCACATACTTCACCCTTGCTATAGTCGCATGGGGCGTATAGGCCCTGCTCTCCAGCACAAGCCCACGGCCAGAAAGCTCATCGGAAAGCGATGCGTACGCAGCAGAGAGCGTCTCGGCGCCGCGCGAGACCTTCGCGAACACCACCTTTATGAAGTTTGAGTCGAAGTACGAGACGCCGGCGAACGACACGCCGAACGGCTTGGTTTCAAGGCACTGCAGCGCCTCCTTCGCTGAAGCTATGCCCTTTGCATCCAGCTCGCCAAGGAAGTGGAGCGTTATGTGCAGCGCCTCCGGCTTTACAGGAACGATGCCGTTGCTAGGCAGGACGGCAGCCGCATCGAGCAGCCTCTCCTTTATATCATCCGGAATGTCTACGGCGATGAATGCACGCATACCCAACACTGATAAAGTTTGCAGTAGGAATGTAAGCGATGGTATGGTTAGCATTGATGAATTTAAAAGCATAGACCTGCGCATCGCCAAGATAATCGACGTACAGGTGCACGAGAAGGCAAGGAACCCGATGTACATACTTAGGCTGGATCTGGGCAAGGAGCTGGGCGAGCGCACGATAGTGGCGGGCATAGGGGACAGATACACCAAGGAGGAGCTCGTGGGCAAGAAGATAGTCTGCGTGGCCAACCTTGACCCAAAGCAAGTGGCAGGAGTCGAATCGAACGGCATGCTGCTCGCCGCAGAGAACGGAGGCGCACTAGCCATACTTGTGCCGGACCGCGAAATAGAGCAGGGAAGCAGGGTGCATTGACTGCTTGTATGCATAACAGGCACAGCTGGTGCCGGAAAGAGCACTGTTGGCCGGGTTCTGGAAAGGTATGGCTACAGAGTTTACGAGCTTGGAGACCTTGTAAGGCAGCTGATGCGCGAAGCAGGCGTAAGGATAACGCCTGAAAGCAACAAGGCGTTCTCCGAAAAACTGAGGAGAATGCACGGAGACGTGGTAACGCCAAGGCTGCTGCTGAGCAGGATAAGCGTGAAGAAGAACGATAACGTGGCGATAGTGGGGATACGCAGCAGAAAGGAGCTCAATTACATAAAGAATCGGCTGAAGGGCAGGGAAAGGATAATCACAGTGGCAGTGGTTGCACCGGTCAAGGTACGGTACGAGCACACCAGGAAGAGGAACAGGCCCGACGCTCCGAAAAGCATTGCTGCATTCGTGAAGGACACTGACAGGAAGGAGAAGAGGTGGGGCGTGAGGGGCGCGATCGCAAGCGCAGACTACATAATATCCGGCGCCGGAAGCCTCGCGGAGCTCAAGAAAGACGCACGCATGCTCTTCTCAGCAATCGAAAGCGGAAAAGAGAAGGCATTTTAACTTTAACAAGCATCTTGGTAGCATGGCACCCACACGGCTCGCATACGCTGCTTTTGCGATAGCGATGTCTGCGCTCATACTGGGCGCGAGCGCCAGCTACCTGGTAGTGGAAGGGCCCGTATCGTCGCTCGTTTATGGGAACGGCACGCTGGCACTGGGCAAGGTAGGACCGGGAGAAAGCTTCTACGTCCTTGCATCAGCAACCACAGCCAATGCTTCCGGAGCGATGATAAACATAGGCTGGGACACGCTCGAGGCGGTCAAACTGCCGCCGAACTGGGCCGCGCAGGCCTCGCCAGCATACGAGAACCCGATGAAGCTGAAAGTGACTGTGGCTCCGAATGCAACCAACGGCACGTACACCATGGTTCTGCGCGCAGTCAACATAGGCAACTACTCCAGACTCGGCAACCTCACCTTCAATGCAAGCATACGCGTAACTCCGAACGTGTTCATAACCAATGTAACTCCAGCCACGCTGGTCACCGGGGTGGGGCAGCCATCCAACCTACACGTCGTGATAAACAATACGGGCGCATCCGACGACCCATTCATACTCAACGCGCAGGGCATACCTGGCTGGTACCAGCCAATCGAAGTCATATCGCAGCACTCCACTTCGAGCACCTACCTGTATCCGGTGCTCATAAACGAACCCGGCGTATACAGTTTCAACTTCACGATAAGCTCGAGCACGAGCCTGCTGCTGCAACACACGTACAGAATGACACTTGTGGCCGAATCGAGCCTCATGAACGACTACATGGCGACAGGTCAGGGTGTTGTGCTCTCACCAGTGATATATGAACCTGCTTATGCTGTCATGCTGGCCCTGAACTACGCCTACAAGCTCATATTTCAATAGCTGATTGCGATGCCGAGGAAGAAACAAGAACAGGGCAGGCTGCTTTATGTGAGGGCGGCCTCGCTGGAGGATGTGTGCAGACATGCGTGCAACTTCGACTTCACGGCGGAGCCGCTCGTTATGTACAGGCACAGGTCAGGCAAGAGGCTCGTCGCGCTGGGAGAGCACATAGGCGATACGCAGCTCGCTTACTACGTAAACTCAGGAGGCGACGGCCCCATGCTGCTCTACGAGCCGGGCAACGGAGAAACAAAGGAGCGCGCCCACTTTGTGAGCAACGCCGACCAGACGGGCAAGCACTACATAAACGTGGTGCACGCAGACCTGAGTGCATACCGCGAGGCCAAAGAACCTGATAAGAAAGGGATAGTGCTGATAAACGTAGAGAAGCCGGAGGACCTTGTTGGGGCTGTAGCCAGGAAGTCAGTGAGGGACGAGAGCATGGCATGCGTATATGCCTTCGGCGCCGGAACGAAGACAATCGTGGCTTTCAACGCGCTGGGCGCACTGGCTGACGACAAGCTCACTGTATACTACTCCAAGCTGGATCCTAGACCGGAGTGCAATTTCGCAAGGTACGATTACAGAGACAACTCACTCGGTTTCGTGAGATCCATGGAAAGCCACGCCTACGTATACGCAAAGGTAATTAACCTTGCAGAGCCATTTCCTTTCCTGAAGATCCAGTAACCCACTCGTGCCCGAATAGCTCAGCGGTAGAGCGACTGGCTGTTAACCAGTAGGTCGCAGGTTCGATCCCTGCATCGGGCGCTCAAGTTTTTCGAGAGCGATGCCACGTTCGGAGCTAATCAGCATCCACGCTTCAAGCCAAGCAAAAACAGAGAAATCAGGTTCGAATTCAGAGAGCTTTTAGACGCTTTGGAAGAGGTTGCAAAAACGCTGCCTCAGTCGAAGCTTGAAGAGATGAAGGCTTCGCTGCACAAGGTCTATAGTTACGGACATAAATAACGTTGTATATTGAGATTAAACCTTTTGTACCTGTAGTAGTGCGTCACCCTTTTTCTGAACTCATCATATGTGTCGTATATCTTGCTTCCTACAAGATAATCCTTACTCTGGTGCCAGCATTCTTCTGTGGGATTCAACTTTGAGGCTGCAGTGGGAAACGATACGACCTTTATGCAATCTTTATTTG
>DAHVUT010000016.1 GCA_027328425.1 Microcaldota archaeon
AATTTCAGGGGAACGGCATTATACCCGCGGAGCTGCAGCATCTTGAGGAGAGAGGCGGTGATGCCTCCCTTGCCCATGCCGCTCATGAGCGAGCCCATCACCACAACATACTTCGTTTGCATACGCTATTCTGCGCGAACATATTAAAAATATTTCGCAGGGAGCGCGTGCACCCTGATTCGGGTGATCAATTATGTTTTTCAAAAACAAAAATGTTATAATGTTGGGGAAAGTCCATCGCGAATTGCGCTTGCGAAAGCGCTTTGGTGTTTTGAGATGGCAGTGGAAAAGGCGCTGGCTGGTCCGCATGAGGCTCGACCCGGGCAGGAACCTGAACGCGCACGTGATGATAACTGGAGAGAGCGGCGCAGGCAAGAGCAACGCGTGCAAGCAGATGCTCGTGCAGCTGGCCAACACAGGAGCAAACTTCGTGGTCCTGGATCCACACGCAGAGTACGTGGAGCACGCGAAGGACATGCGTGCAAGGATATACGATGCGAGCATCCATGCGGTAAACCCCTTCGACCTGGACGGCCTGACGGAGAGGGAGAGAACAGCGGAGATAACTGCGATGCTGAGGCGCATCCTGCGCCTCGGAGAGGTTCAGGCGTCAACGCTCTACCGTTGTATAAATTACACTTACTGGATAGGCAACGTCAAGGACAAGGTACCGAGCATGCACAGCCTGCTGTACACGATAAAAGTCTTCAAGCGCAGGTCACGGAGCAAGCCGGAGGCGAACCTCCTCGACGCTTTGGAGAAACGTCTGCTCGTTATAGCGGGAGAAAGCTTCCGCAAGAACGTGCCTATGGAGAGCATAATGCAGTCTAGAAACATCTTCGCGCTGCAGGGACTGCACAGCGCAGAGGCACAGGCAGTGTATATGGAGAGCATGCTTCGAAAAATATACACGAACATTCTTTCGAGCCCTTTGGAAAAGGGTTCAACGAAAGGTAGAAGTAGGTTCTACATAGTCATAGACGAGGCTGAGAAGCTGCAGGACAGCCCAATAGTGGGCAGGCTCGTGGCAGAAGGAAGGAAGTACGGCATAGGAATAATAGCGATATCGCAGAGGGCGAAGGCGCTGGACAAGGAGATACGCAGCAATGCGGCTACGATGATCGCGTTTGCGCAGCGGGAACCAGAGGAGCAGAACTACGTCGCAAACATGATTGCAGCGGGCACCGAGTACAACAGGTTCACAGAAGTGAGAAAGGCATTGCGGGAGCTGCCGAGGGGCTACGCGCTGGTGCAGGAGGCGAGGGAGAGGAACCCGAAGATAGTGAAATGCAAGCGCTTCGAGGCAAGGGCGAGGGACCCAAGCCACAGGATAATGGAAATGTCTAAGGGTGCCGCAAGCAGGAACGAGCTTGTCGAAGGACTTGGAAAGGAGGGGTTCTCGGAGGAAGAAACGATCGGAGCGATAAGGGAGCTTGTCAGGTCCGGGAAGCTACAGTGGCACGTAGTGGTCGAACAGCCGTACCAGGGGGTGTGGTACATCACAATGCCAAGGAACAGCGCCGAGCACGACATAAGCGTGTACCTCATAAGCAGGTACCTGGGCGAGCACGGAGTGGCGAACAGGGTGTACAACAACTCCTACGGGCCCGATGTCATAGCGTACCGAGGTGGCAAGCGTATCGCCATAGAGTACGAGACAGGCTCTAAGAAATCCGAGTCCACGGAAAGGATGCTCGCGGAGCGCCGGAGGAAGTTCGACTCGGTGCTCGTTTTGGGCAATAGCGGAAGCGTTGGGGAAAAGGCGTAAATACATTTCTTCCTTACGAACTTGGTTGTATTTTTCACGCCGCGCGCGAAGGATATGGGGGCGTGGACTTTGGAGACGACGGAAAGGACGCATACGTGCGCACCTCGGCCATAGCGGGAGGAGCTGCGCTAGCGATAGGAGACGAAGTGGAGTATGAGGTAGAGGAGGGCGAGCGCAGACCGAAGGCGAAGAACGCCAGGAAACTCTGAAAGCGATCGCAAATTCTTTGCTTGCTGCGGAATTGAGGGGGTGGCCAGCATAGTGAATGCCACCCTTATACGAACTTCAGCAGCACGGTCTTCACTTCGTTCGCATGGGTGTAGTGGGCGACGTGCCCTGCACCCTGAATGACCTCCAGCACGCTGCCCTTGATGTACTCATTGAATAGAGAGGCATACTTTACCGGAACAACATTGTCCTCGCTGCCCCAGACTGCCAGGCAGGGCTTGACTATGCCAGCGAGCTTCTCCCTTGTCAGGTACGTGTCCGGAGTCTCAGCCTCCAAGGAACTGCCTACCACGTACTCGCTTGCGCCCAGCGCTACCGCTTCCTTGGCGAGGGACTTCCCGTAGGCTTCGCCGTACTTCGATATGTCGTCCTCTATCTGCTCCTTCAGGCCCGCCGGATCCTCCAGTATGATGCCGCTGCCCCTGAAGTTGTCCATCGCTATGCTCGCTGCTATCCATCCGCCATAGCTGTGGCCGAAGATGTAGCCGCTTTCCATGCTGAGCTGCTGCATCAGCTCCTTCACAGCCGTCGCCTGCACGCCAACGCTGTACTTAATCCTCGGCACCTCGGACTCGCCGTGGCCTAGGAGATCAACGAGGCAGATGTCTAGCTCGTCAGGCAGTTCTGCCACGAGCCTCTTCCACACCATCGTGCTCGCACCAAACCCGTGCAAAAAGGTTATCTTCTTGCCCTCTGCGCTGTGGCGCTTGCAGTGCAGCCTGCCGAGGCTGGTCTGCACGAATGCATCTTCAAGGTCCTCGTATTGCATCGAATCAACGCGCTTAGGCGTACTTGGTTATTTCCTCCTTTGTCAATCTCGCCCACATCAGAGCTTGGATTGGAGCCGACATGTAGAATTTCCATGTTAGGCCGCGCATCATGCACATTTTGAGCGCCTTGAATTTAAAAAGAAACACTCCGAGATGAATCCGTACGGCGCACCGAAATCAAAAATTTCCTTTTTGATTCTCATTCTTGTCAGCGTTGTGATTTAAGTATATTTTATTTTTCTATGTACGCACTCTTCTTCGAGGGGTCAACAAAAAGTGACGCTGCGTTCTTCAGCAGGAAGTCAAGCCCGAGGATGGAAACACCAGAATACATCGCCTCTTTTCTAGTCCATTGCGTCTTTGCGACCATCATGCCATCAAACTCTATCGGCACCAACGCACCTTTCTCGTCGCGGAAGCCTAAGACTATCTTTCCGGCACGGTACATCGCCACCTTTGCCCCACCCATTAGCGCGCTGTGATCGAACTCTAAGTTCTTGGCATATATTCTTACCTTCGATGACACGAACTCGTCAATGAACGTGATCGGACTGCCTGTATCTACCACAAACGAAACACCTATAGGAGGTCTTCCTTCAAACCTGATGCTTGCAGAAGCCTTTAGCCTTGCTTCTAGGACCGCCTCAAGCTTATAGAATTCAAGGGGTATGCGCAGGGAACCTACCTAATAAAGAATCGCGACGCCTTTCTCCGGAATGTATTCTATAAGCACCGTGTTCAACTCTTTTTTCTTTCGCTCTAAATACTTCTTTAGTACATCGAGGTTTTGATTGTGGGCGAGGAGCTCGCCGTTGTCCAAGGCAACAAACTCGTTCCCGTATTTGCGTTGAAACTCCTCGTACCTTTTGCTGACCAGCTTGTTGCTCTTCTCCATTTTTTCTATCAGCTGCAGTTCCGTTTCTTTCATAGGCGACACCATATTATTCCGTCTCTCCACGTTCTTAAACCTTCCTAGATGGCGGTGCAGCCTGCCGAGGCTGGTCTCGACGTATGCATCGCGCATTTCGTCGTACTGCAAACTAGCCACCCAACATCGACCTTAGCACCAGGGCGGCGTGACCCTGCTCGCGCAAACGCCTTGAGGCGTAATCGAGCCACCTTGCGCCGAAGGGCACGTAGATCGCCACGCTGTTGTTAGTGGCCGCGAGCCGCTGCGCATACCTGTTCCTTATGCCGTTCAGCATCGCGTAGGTGACGTTGCGCCTGTAGCTCCTGTTGAGCGACATTGCTTCGCGTATCAGCGGGCCGTCGTGCGTCGCTATCGTGAACTCGTCGCTGTTCCTGAATAGATAGTTCATTATACGCAAGTAGCTGTGTGTTACCTCCTTGCTGCCCCCTACCCCAATTTTTCGCGGTTCCTGGTATGCGCCTTTCACAAGGCGCACCACACCCTTCATGCCCACAATCCTTTTGGCATCATCCTGGCTGCGCTTGAGGCTCGCCTGCAGCGCTATGCCTACTCCCCTCCTTGCCACCTGCCTGGCGTACATGGATATTGTGGCATCAACAGCGTCATACGCCTCCATGTCGAGCCACACGAAAACGTTCTTGCCCCTTGCGGCCCTGACAATCTTGTTGTAGTTGCGCTCCGCGAGCCGCCTGCCTATCCTGAGCCCGAGCTGTGTCGGTTTGAGCGATATGCCTGCCACTACCCTCTCCCTCGCTATCTTGTTTATCAGCCTCATGTACGTGAGCACCGTCTCTTCCACATCGCCCTGCTTCGTGAACTCCTCACCCAGATAGTTCAGTATGACACCCATGCCCATGGAGTTCAGCGACTCGGCGCGAAGTATGGCGTCATTTATGCCTGCTCCGGCTACCCACCTGCCCGCAAGCGTCTTCCCCAGCAGGCTGCCGAGAGTGCTTCCTGTTGACATGCGCGTCGCCATGCCTGTTTCGCAGCGCAGGCATAAAAACTTTCAGAATGCGCCGTTCCCCACGAATAGCGGAAGTGTACTGGCGAATCACCGAGCCTTTATATTACTTCCACGGCCCATCTGTAGCGGGGGTAAAGTGGAAGACATTGCTGTACCCAGTCAAGCGGGCGGCGGTCTCGAAGACAGGTTCGTCGAGTTCTACAACGCCTACTATATAGACGCTATAAACGAGATGCTCGTGGCGTACCCGCAGAAACGGTCTCTGACAGTAGACATAAAGGACCTTGAGAAGTTCGACAGCGAGCTCGCGGACGAGCTCATAACCAACCCGGACGCGGTCATACCTAGCGCCAACTTCGCGCTGCTCAGGCTCAGCCCCAACCCGGAAAGCATGGAGAAGCGGCTCTACGCCAGGTTTTTTGGCATAGACCAGTCGCTCATGCCGCTCGTGCAGGACGTGGGCAGCGACAACATAGGCAGGCTGCTGACGCTCGATGCGCTTGTAGTGAAGAAATCAGAGATAATACCGAAGGTGCGCGTGGGCGTGTTCAAATGCCAGCTGTGCGGCACTGTCACCAAGGTTGAGATAGATATGGAGAACGTGCTCGACGTGTGCCCGCAGTGCAAGAGGCGGGCGCTCAAGCAGATAGACGAGGAATCGAAGTTCATCAACCTGCAACGTATAGCGATACAGGACCCGCTAGAGAGGCTTAAGGGCAACACACCAACCTGGCAGCTCGAGGTATGGCTGCAGGACGACCTTGTCAACAAGATACAGCCTGGCGACAGGGCGAACATAACAGGCGTGCTGCGAATAAGGCCAAGGAAGAACATCAAGGGCAAGCAGGAAAAGGCGCAGTTCACCATGTTCGTAGACGCAGTGTCGCTGATGTCGAAGCAGAAGGAGTTTGCGGAGCTCGAGATCAGCTCGGAGGAGGAGAGGGAGATAGCGGAACTGGGCAAGGACCCGCTCATATTCGACAAAATAGCAGAGTCGATCGCGCCGTCGATCTACGGCTACGGGGAGATAAAGAGGGCGCTTGCACTGCAGCTGCTCGGGGGCACACCGGACAAGACTCTTGTCGATGGCAGCCTGGTGCGCAGCGATGCCCATATTTTGCTGATCGGGGATCCCGGATCTGCAAAAACAAGACTGCTCCAATCAGTGGCGAGCATAGTGCCCAAGGGCATATACGTGAGCGGCAAATCCACTACCTCGGCAGGCCTGACGGCCGCGGCGGAGCGCGACGAGTTCTCGGAAGGCGGCTGGACACTTAAAGCGGGGGCGCTGGTACTGGGCTCCGGAGGCACTGTCTGCATCGATGAGTTCAACCAGATAAGCGACGAGGACAAGTCGGCAATGCTGGAGGCTATGGAGTCCCAGACCATAAGCATAGCGAAGGCAGGCATAGTAGCGAGGTTCAACGCCCGCACGTCGATACTTGCGGCTGCAAACCCTAAGTACGGGAGGTTCGATGTCAACGTGCTGCCAGCCGAACAGTTCGACATACCGCCCACGCTGCTGAGCAGATTCGACCTCATATTCCCGATAAGGGACATGATGGACGAAGAGAGGGACAAGAGCATAGCGAAGCACATACTTATGCAACATGCGGCCGCCGGGGCGCAGATTGCCGACATAAAGGAGTACGAGCAGGTGCAGAAGCCGCCAATAGACATAGAGATGCTCAGGAAATACGTGGCGTACGCGAGACGCACAATCAGGCCCAGGCTCATGGAGGAGGCGAGCAGCAGGATACAGAACTACTACCTCGAGCTCAGGAAGTTGGGCATGAGATCGGGCGCGACCCCGATGACGCCGAGGCAGATAGAGGGCCTTGTGAGGCTTGCGGAGGCTTCGGCGAAGGCGAGGCTGTCGGACAAGGTGGAGCTCAAGGACGCGGAGGTCGCGATAGGGCTGCTGAACTACATGCTGCAGACGCTAGCGGTCGACAGGAGCGGCAGGGTCGACATAGACATACTCACCACAGGCTACTCCAGGGAGAAGGTGGACAGGATCAACCTGATATTCGGCATCGTGAAGAAGCTGGAGCAGGAGTCCAAGGACACGTTCGCCAAGTACGAGAGCGTGATAGACGAGGCGGAGAAGGCGGGGGTGGACAGGAACAGCGCAAAGAAGTACATAGACGACCTGATAAAGAACGGGGATGTGTATACGCCGCGAGCCGGATTCCTCAAGCTCGTGAGGCACGAGGCGGAGTGAACGCATGCCGAAAACACCAAGAAGCTTAAAAATCTTTAACTGCAAGGTCATAGAGGCGGCATCATGAAGATACTGGATCTTTTTGGCAAGAAGGACGTGACGCAGGAAGTGGGCAAGACGCTGCCCTACAGGATATACGCGGAGTTCATACCGTTCAAGCTCTACGCCAACAGGAAGAGCTCGACGATGCTGCTCCTCAAGGTCAAGAACCTCACCACGGAACCTGTGCTCGGCTCGGTTGTTGTCTCCGTGCCGAGGGGCATACGCCTTGACGAGACAGGCCTGTCGGCCGAGAAGGAGCTCAAGCTGGGTACGCTGGCCGCGAGCGAGGAGAAGGAGGCGAGGGCGAACATATACGGAGATTCAGGAACGGACAAGGGCGACTACACGCTCAGCATAACGGCCTTCATACACTACAGGGACTACGGCCACGTGCTCAACGCCGTGAGGAAGAAGGCAATACTGGAAGTGGTCTAGCGGGCGCGGCCTTTTCTTTCCACACTATTTTATAAACATTCGTCTATAATTAATCTCGAGGCGAGAGAATGGTTAAGTACGTCATTGCAGAGCAGCTGATCGGCAAGGAAGTTGTCACGTCGGACGGCATAGACCTTGGTCGTTTCCTTGATGCTGAAATAAACGAGGTTACGGGCAAGCTTGTCGGATTGCTGGTGGAGCCTAACGCGGGCAGCGACTTCGTGAAGAAGCTGGACGTGAA
>DAHVUT010000018.1 GCA_027328425.1 Microcaldota archaeon
CGCCAGTAACGCTTTGGCTAACCCCTACCGGGAAGCCTGCCGCAGTTGTGCCATTAACGTATGTTGCATTGGCGGAGCTGCCGGAGCCGAAGAAGAGCTTCGCGCCGGAGCCGGCGGGCCTTGTCGGAGCGTTGCCTGCCGCGAATGTCTTGGAGTAAACCTGCTTGGCGGTACTGCCCGCGTGCACTATTATGTACAGGCTGCCAGAGCTTGTCACTGCCGATATGTCACCCCCCACTACAGCAAGCGCCGTAGGGTTTGTGCCAGTGTAGTTGCTCCAGTACGAGGTGCCGTTGGAAGCGTAATAAGCGTGTACGTACGCATCGCTCATCCCGAATATGAGCTGGTTGTCGTACGCGAGTATGGGCGAGGTGAGGGTGGCGCTGGCGGCAGATATTGCGTTTGTGCTCCATATCATTGCGCCGGTCAGCGCGCTCACGGCTGTCAGGTTCGTGGAGTTTGCGAAGAAAAGCATGCCAGAGTAAAGCACCGGGGTCTGGGCCACGTTGGTGATCGTGTTTACGCTCCATGCAAGCTTGTTGGTGGTGGCGTTAACTGAATAGAGCATGCTGTTGGCGGCGAAGTAGATGTTGCCGTAGGCGGCGACTACCCCTGTGGTTATCGTGTTTTGCGGATTGAATGCGAAGTCGAGTATGGGCCGTAGAGGGCCCGACACTCCGCCGCTGTCTGCATACGGTCCGCCAAGGAATCCAGGCGACGTCTCGTTAGCCCCCGCATATTGCATCACTATGCCTTGGGCTATCCAGCTGCCGTTTGCCATGGAGCTTATGCTGGTGCTTGCCAGGCTCTCGAGTATCGCCTCCACGTCGGAGTAGTGTATTGCAGCAGGTGCCTGCGTGGTATAGCTCACGTAAAGCAGCATGGAGATGCCCGCGGCAGCTATCACGAGCGCGAAGAGCGCGTCCATAGTGAATACTATGCCCTTCATCAGCTCACACCGAAGCTCTTGTTGGTCCAGACCATTATCTGCACCGTTGCAGGCAGACCGTTCAGGATCGCAGACTTGGTCGCTGTCTGTATGGCGTAGGGGTCCTTGTTAAAAGGATACGAGCCCATTGCTAGCGTGACGTTGGCTGTTTTGACTGTTATGTAGTAGTCGTAGCCCACTCCAATCAGCTGCTTCGTGGCCTGGTAGCTGGTGGAATTGTGGTTCGTCATCGCAGTCAGCGTGTATATCTTTGGCAATGAGAGCTGGCTGCCGGAGCCCGTGCCCAATCCAATACTCACGTTGCTCCACGTGCCCGTGTTGCTTATGTTCACCTGCGATGCCCAGTCGTTCGGAGTGCCTGGGGCGAGTATCCTGCTCTGCAGGCTCTGCAGCTGTGCCTGCATGCTCTGCAGACCCAAGCCGTAGGTGCTTGAGAGCTGTCCACTCATGCTCGACCATGCGAAAGTGAGGAGCACGAGTGTGGTGCCGAATATGACCATGGCGAATATCACGTCGAAAGACCAGAACTGCGCCCTCATGGCGACCAACTCAACGGTATTGTTGCGGATGCTGATGGCGGAGTCTGGGCGTTGTAGAGCTGCTCCATCTGGCTGGACGTGAGCACCCTGTCATAGATTTGCGCGTTAGCGATATTTGCTTCGGTGCATAAGTAGCAATTAGCTCCAATCGCCGCCATGGATACAAGCTTTGGCCAAATTGGTCCAGCATTTCCTAGTGTTGTGGAATTAACTGCCACTCCGTCTAAGTACAGCACGTCTGTTGCGGTGTTTGAAACAGGATTGAACACTGCAGTGACAGAAAGCATGTACCATGTGTTTGTCAATAGTTTGTATGGGCCGGATTTAATCCAAGGTCCGAAAGGACTTGCTTCAAAACCGGCATTGGGCCCATAAACGGCAAGCTGGAAACGTCCTGCTCCGGAGTCATCTATGATTTCGTTGCCAGGCCATATGGGAAGGTTCACCCAAGCAGAAGCCGTTACCTGATTGGTTACATTTGGGCCGCTCAATGTTTTGGTATTT
The DNA here is from genome assembly GCA_027328425.1 of Microcaldota archaeon. Taxonomy (GTDB): domain Archaea; phylum Micrarchaeota; class Micrarchaeia; order Micrarchaeales; family CABMGC01; genus JAJYVH01. The sequence goes on from DAHVUT010000018.1 coordinate 1,993, forward strand.
GCTGAACTTATGTATCCTCCATTTCCGTTGAAATTAACCCCGCTGCCTCCAAAAGTTGTGGCTTGAAGTGGCTGTGTTACCCGTTGCGGCGAGTATATGACGTTCGATGCAGTGCCATTGTTGCCATTACTAGAGTAGTCGTTGGCGTTGCCGTTGAGCGGCCACCAGCCGACTAGGCCTGCACTGCTTAAAGGTGTGCCTGCAATACCTTCCTGATATAGTTGCTGAACCTGTTGTGTTGAGAGTGCGGTGTTGTACACTTGAGCGTTTGCGAGGGAGCCGGTAAAGAAGCGGGTGCTAAATGCACCATCGGATCCGATATACATCGCCGGCGTGGGGGCGATAGCGTTTGCTCCAATGGATGTTGCAGTTATACGCCCATCAAGGTAACAGGATGGCACGCCGCCGCTGCTGAGCACCAGGACGGCAAGGTGCCACCCGGTCCCCATACTCGTTCCGCAGTCTATCCACCGTACATTTTCGAATAGCACCAGCAGTTCGTTTCCTGCGCTGTCCCAATTGCCTGCTCCTACACCTATGCCGTATCCAGTGCCAGGGGAACCAGTGGAGCCCAATTTTACGAAAGCGCCATGTTCTGATGTTGACGGCACATATGCCCATACTGCTATGCTTACGGATGCTGTTGCAGTGGTAGGAAGCGCTGTAGATACGTTGCTGCTCGCACCGTTGAAGTTTCCTGCAAGAATGCTAGTTGCGTTTCCGTTCAGGTTGGTAGCGGTGGGTGACTTGACGAAGCCAACATTGCCGTATATAGTGCCGTTGTTCCCGTTGCCGCTATAATCGTTGGCGTTGCCATCCAGAGGCCACCAGCCGATGATATTGCCCGAAATGATAGGAGCGGCGCCCGTACCCTCTTGGTACAGTGCCCGAATCTGGGAAGGCGCCAGGGCTGCGTTATAGAACTGCACGTTTGTTATAGAGCCGTTGAACCAGCCTACGCCTGGCCCGCCTATCGCTTGCGCTGTATTGGTATTCATGCATCCAACGCTGTTTCCGTTGTATACCTGCACGCCATTCACGTACGCAAAGGAGTTTGTGCTGTTCGAGCCTGTCAGTATGAATGTCCACCTGTTTTTTGGGCTTAGGGCAAGAGGGATGGTGACAGGAGATTCGCCTCGTGAATTGTTAAAGAGTGCCACCTGGAGGCCTGCGTCGTTGATGTTTATCTGATCCCACACCTGGGTACCTCCTGCATTATACTCTATGAATATGAAGACGCGCCCTAGCCCTGGTGGCGCGATTCCAGTTTCTTCTACCCATGCGGAGCTTGTGAAACTGCACTGCGTGGTGCCAAATGGGTTGAGTGCTATTTGTGGTTGGCTAGGGCCCCGGAAGCTTGCAACATAGTTCGGGTTGCTCCATCCTGCTGCACTATGCATGGAGCCCGTATTGCCGTTGCCGCTCAGGTCATAAGTGGCGTTTCCCTGCCCGAGGTTCATGGGCCACCAGCCAACAAGGTTCCCTGTCAGCGACGAGTTGCCATTGAATGCGGTCGCCTTTACCAGTGCCTGGCCGTTGTTGCCCTGCTGGTTCAGGAAAGTAGCCGCTATGCCCCGTGTGTCAGTGTAGTTCGTGGCGAAGGCATTGCTTCCAACGAAGCTTCCCATAGTGGTCGTGAAGCCCACGAGTGTGTTTGTGATGGCGGAACCTGCTTGATTGGTCACTTTGGCGAAGAGTTCGGACACGCTGGGAAATAGCAAGGGGCCGCCGATTACCCCGTTGTTGCCGTTGCCGCTGTAGTCGTTGGCGTTGCCGTTGAGCGGCCACCAGCCCACCAGGCCTGCACTGCTTAAAGGCGTGCCTGCAATGCCTTCCTGATATAGTTGCTGCACTTGTTGTGCTGAGAGTGTGGTGTTGTACAGTTGAGTATTTGCTATAGAGCCATTAAAATAAACACCACTATCAAACGTTGGAGTCATAGAGCCTATTTGAAGCGGTTGTTTATTTGTCGAAAGATCACTTGAAACAGTTGTAGAAGCAGATAATGAACCATCGATGTATAAAGATATAACATTGCCACTGTAAGTCGCAACGATCTGATGCCATGCATTTGCCGTTATTGATACGTTATTTGTGTTTCCAATGCCCAAATTTCCAGCAGTTACACTTGATGCAATATAGCTTACATATAGCAGTCCAATACCTTTTCCAATAAGCCTGCTATTTCCAGACTGCTTCTGCTTAGGATAAATCCACAATACAGCTGTAGCTGATGGAGTTGGATTCAGCGAGTTGCTATTTGGAATAGCGATATAGCTGCTCTGCCCGTTGAACTGCGCGGCATGCACGTTCTCGCTCGAGAGGCTGACGTTGCTTGGCGTGCTGCTTGTGTTTGGGCACTGGTAGTCGACGCATATGGTGCCGAACGAGTTCTGTATGTGGAGCGTGCCGTTTGCAGTGGGCAGGTTGTAGTAGAAGCTGTTGGCCTGCAGGTACTGGGAGCTGGACTCCACCTGCTGCACGCCGCTGTAGGCTATGGCCTGTATGCTCTGTTTGCCCACGCTCGCGTTCAGGAGGACGGCGCCGTTCTTGCCTACCAGCAGCTGGTAACTGAGTGTGCCCATCAGGCTTGATATGGGTACGCTTGCCGTATATCCGTTGCCTGCCTGCATAGCGGTGCTGAGCTGGCTGGCTATGTTCTGCGCAGCCAGCTGCTCCTGCCCGAAGAGCTGGTTGCCCAGCGTCTGCGCCCTCTGGCTTGCTATCAGGGCGAAGAGGAAGAGGAAGACTACGAGTACGAATGCGAATATTATCATGTATTCCAGAGCTATCTGCAGCCTCATCAGCGCACCATACCCATCAGCGACAACGCGCTAACATAGCAAACAAATATTATATGCCTAATGGATGCGGATTGTTCCGCGCCGAACTGCCGATCGCAACGTGGCAGCAGCGCAGGCTAGGCCCTTGATGTCATGTAGACGCACGCTACCGAAGACTTGGTGGGGCAGGAGGATGTTGCCGTTATGTTCACCAGGTAGGTTCCCGTAGCCGTTATGCCGCCCAGCTGGCCGCTCACGTTGGCTGGAGTGTAGGACGTGACGTAGCTCAGGCCCGTTGGCGAGCTTATCACAATTATTATCTCGTGGCCCACGCTGTTGTTCATGCTGCCAACGTACACGAACCTGACGCCGCTGGGCATCTGTATCTGCGCTACCTGCCTCGCCGGGGGCCCTTCGCTGCCCACAAGCGTCGCTACGCTGGAGAGCTTGTTCGCTACTTGTTGCGCCTGCACCGAGGTCAGGCTTGTGCTGGCACTGGCGAGCTGTATGAATGCGAGCACCACCAACGGAAGCAGTATCGCAAGGCCGAACGCCAGCGTGACTAGCAGCTCGAAGCTCGACTGAGCGGCTATCCGCTTATTCTTTCTCGCCATAGTACCTCTCCGCACTTCTCTTGCTGCTTATAAACTCCTCCTTGCGCTCCTTCACCCTGTCGTATATGCTCTCGATCAGCGCCGACACTACGCTCTCCACACTGTAGCCGTAGGCGTGGGCGAACACTGTGCCCTTCTGTTTCAGCGCGAGTCTCGCATGCGCCTCGTAGTTGCGTTCCCTGTGCCTCTTTATGTTGAGCGAAACGTAATCCGCCTGCAGGCCCTGGAACCTGTCTATCCTTGAAACGAGCCTCTCGGCCTCGTTCCTTATCTGCTGTTCGTAGTCCTTTGTGTATTCGTCAAGGCCCGAGACTATTACGTTGCTGCGCGTCCTCGCAGTGAGCGCTGCGGCGTTCTCTAGTATGTCGCTGACAGTGACCATGCCCACCGCCTTATCCGCCTTGGTGACTATGAGCGACGAGATGTGCTTCTCGAGCAGTCTCTTTATCGCATCCTCTGCAGGCCTGTCGTGGCTTATTGTGTATGCCGGCGAGCGCATTACGCTGCTCACCTGTATGTTGGCCGGAGAGAAGCTCCTGTTTTTCTTCTCCGGCATCCGTTCCTCTGGCTTCGTCAGGTTGTCCGTTATGTCTTGGGCTGTCAGTATGCCTGGCGCGGGCCCCTTATCCACCACAGCGAGCCTGGCTATGTTGCTCTTGGACATGGCGCTTATCGCCTGCGCCAGGTTGGCGCCAGGCGCTATGGAGATGACGGGTGCAGACATTACGTCGGCTACCCTGAGCTTGGAGAGCATGTGCAGGGAAAGTATGGTGCTGAGCACCACGCTCCGCCTTACTATGCCCGTTATCTTGCTGCCCTGCATGTATGGCAGCACCTTGGCCGATGACTCGTGGAAGTCAGCTATCAGCTTGCTCAGTGACGTTTCCGGGCCCAGCGGCGGCAGCTTCCTAGCAAGCTTGCCTATCGGGAAGCTTTTCGAGAACTTGAGTGGCTGCAGGCTCCTGCTCCTGGAGACGCTCCTGTCGTCAACTATGCCATAGTACTGCCTGTCCTTCAGCACAACAACGGCCCCGAGCCTGCGTATATTCTCGAGCACCTCGGTTACTGGCGTCTTGTAATCCACGAACGACGTTCCGGACACGAACTCTTTCGGCAGAGCTTCGAAGAGCGCTTGCATATCATCTGATTTTAAATTATGCGCACAAATTAATAGATTAGTGCCAGGGTGGCAGATCGGCTATGCGGCCGCCTGCAGAGCGGCTTAGAGGGGCTCGACTCCCCTCCCTGGCTTGCATACGCCTCAAGCGTCAGAGCTATCTTATCGTTGTGTATTTTATCTGCCCGCCGAGCCAGTACTCCGCATAGTCTGCCAGCGCGGCGTAAATGTCCCGTGTGGCCGCTGCCTGCGAGAACGACATGAACTCGCTGTGCGTCAACCTGACTGCGAACTCCGGAGATATGCTTGTGTTGAAAGTGCCGTTGTAGAAATGAAGTGTGTCTGAGCTTGCATTCCACACGACGGTGAGCCTTCCTATCACACTGCTGTTGGTGCTGTTCTGGTCCGTAACAAGCACCGCCCAGCTCACGTTCGTGGGTATTTTGTACTTGCCTGCGTTGCTAAGGTAGAATGTCGTCATGTTGGCTGTGTTGTTCTGCAGCAGCCCGAGCCTTTGCGCAAACTGCTGCTGCGCGCTCGCGGCGTTGGCGTGGCCCAGAAGGCCCGATATCGCGCTGATTATGCCGTTGAACAGGTTGTACACGGCGTCGAGCCAAGAGAATAGCAGCTGGTGCATTCCAAATGCAGCAGACAGGAGCGCCAGCGGAAGGGCTATCGCAGCGAAAGCGCGGAGAGCGTAGTTCATGCATATATATCGCACGCATGATTATTAAAATGGCGGTCAGACGTCGACCAGCACGCTCACGCTGTAGCCATTTGCTGTTTTTTTCATATTCAAATTGTGCGGCGTCACAGCCTTGACCTCCAGCATGAATGGATTGCCAGCGCTTTTTGCGCAGAGCAGCCGGCCCGAGAGCCCGAACTCCTTGCCTGTTTCCAATTTGTCTATCCTGAATGCGTACGCATGCAGCTTCCTTTCGTCCACCTTGCTCACTATGCTCTGAAGCGCATACCACACAAGGCTGTCCATGCTCTGCGCGCGCTCGCTTATCCGGAGCGAGCTACGCCTCCCGCCCGATTTCCTTATAGCGCCCGTATCCAGCATGACGCCAAGCAGCGCCGCGGCCGCGTTCTCTATGGTCTCCCTGACGCTCCTCCCGTACGCCACGAATGCCACGTCCGCGGTATGCGGCACATACCTGTACCTGGCTCTCTGCATGTCCCTATTCTACATCTGTTTTATATAATGGCGAGCGGGAAAACCCACAATATTCAATCGTGGGATGAGAGCGAGCTGATGAATAGGAAGCCTCCTTTGCCATCAGAGGCTTTTTGGCATCATATCGTTTGTTTCGGTATGTGCTCGCTTCACCAGATTTGCCCAGTTGGATTCTGGGTCTTACGTGCCCTCTACGAGCCTTGTCCTCTCGGACTCCGCCGTGTCCCGACGTATAGTAGAATATTGGTGCAAATCCATATAAATATTTTCGTTCCATATCAATCGTCGTTTGTTTCGGGAAGCCCGCGGATCCATTCGTGGGAGGATGTCACATATTGCTTGACCAATTGTTAAGCGTCCGATGAAGAACAGAGTAACTGCTGAATTGTGATGAAGTCTATATCGGCTGAGGACGAAGGTAGTAATGATGCGCTACAACACGGGCATAGCCGCAATCCTGCTCCTCGCGGGCATAGTGCTGCTCCTCTCCACATCCCTGTACATAACGCCCCTAACCATAAGCGACACGGATCCGGCGAGCTACGTCATAGTGCCGCTGCTGATGCTGCCTGTTTTCGTATTTTTCTCGCTCAAGGGCAGGCCCGTGCCTTCACTGGACAGGCGTAGCCTTGCTGTAGGCGCTGCCGCGCTCGCCGCTTTCGTTGTTGCAGCGATAGCGCTCAGGCTGTACTTCTCCTTCCTCTTCGTCTCGTTCAGGGTCGACATGCTGCTGATGCCCCTGGCCCTGGCAGGCTTGGTGTCGCTTCTCTTCGGAACGGCCAACATACGTAAGTTCAGGTGGGCCATTGTTTATTCGCTGCTCGCATCCCCTGCTGTGCTCTATTATGTAATAGCGCAGAACGCAGCCTTCGCCCAGGCCAATTCTTTCGCCGTTTACGCGATGCTCGAACCATTCGTGCGCGGCATAATGTATGCCGCCCCTATAACGATAGCCGCAAACGGATACAGCATAGGCATAGGTCAAAGCTGCGTGAGCCTCGGCATATTCGTGGCCCTTGCGCTGTTCCTGGTCCCGATTGCCTACTTCTATGAAGGCAAACTCAGGAGCAAGGCGCTGTGGGTCGCATCCGGCCTGGCGCTCCTGCTCGCGCTAAACCTCGCCAGGATGGCCTCCATATCGCTCCTGTGGCTAAGCTACGGCCCGAGTTCCACGCTGCTGCTGGTGCACCAGTTCATAGGCACTTTGCTCTTCTATGCCATAGTGGTGGCCATGGTGCTGATCGCTTTCCTGTTTGGTTTGCGCCTCCCAACGCCGCACAGCGCAAAGCGCGCTCGGCCCCAGGCCTGGAGCCCGGTTGTTGCCGCTTCAGTGGTTGTTGCAATAGCGATTTCTGCGTTCTATGCGTGTGCGACGCTGGACTATGCCACTGCCTTTTCGATGATGCCCACCAGCGTCTTAGATTCAGTGCCGTTCAGCTTCAACAACAACGCAATAGCAGCCGCAATCCATGCGAGTGTGAACACGTCCGTGTACGGCATTGCATTCATGGCCGACCAGAACGGCACCGAGGCGATAGCAGCGTTCACGAACTCAAGCATGAATGCATCAAATACGATACTTGCTTTGTTCGGGAGGCCCAGCGGCAATGCAGTGGCCGGCCTTGCGAGCAACAACAAACTTGTGGGTGAGATGCGCTTCTTCAGCGCAAGCGGGCTCCAGCAGCAGACCTTCGAGCTCATATCCAACAACACACTCTATCTAGTGTACAACATCAACCTTCCGCTGCTGCTCCAGAACTCCTCCAGTTCGGTAACAGGCGTGTACGTGGTCATACCCGCCAGCGACATACATGGCAATGTCTCATGCAGCAGCTACGATCCACTGTACTCCTACTTGTACAACCTGCCCCTGCCAAAGAACTACAGCGGGGCTACGCAGCAGCGCCTTGTCGCTGCCGAATGCATTGGCAGCAGGTTGGTGTAGCTGTGCATCGCCATCGCTGCGCACAAAAGTAATAAAGCATGTGCAAGCATTGTTAGTA
>DAHVUT010000008.1 GCA_027328425.1 Microcaldota archaeon
GAGATGCTTGGCGAGATAGCTGACATGCTGGAGCTCGAGGGTGAGAAGTACAGCAGGTTCGAGGTGCTCGCGTACAGGAAGGCGGCGATAACGATAGGGGGCCTGCAGCAGGATGCGGAAGAGATGTACAGGAAGGGCGGGCCGGAGGCGCTCATGGAACTGCCGGGCATAGGAAAGTCCATAGCCGGGCACATTGAGGAGTACATCAAGACAGGCAAGATAGCAAAGTATGAGAAACTGAAGAAGAAGTACAAGCTTGACATCTCCGGGCTGACCAAGATCCAGGGGATGGGAGCCAAGAAGGCTTTCAAGCTCTACAAGAAGCTCGGAGTCAAGAACATCCAGGACCTGAAGAAGGCGCTCGCCCAGCACAGGATAAGAAGCATGGAGGGCTTCGGGGAACAGAGCGAGGCGCAGATACAGAAAGGCATAGACTTCCTTGAGCGGAGCGGCGGACGCATGCTGCTCGGCACTGCGCTGCCCGAGGCCGAATCGATAAGGGACAAGCTGCTTGCTTCGGGGCTTGTCGACAAGGCGATGATCTGCGGCTCCACGCGCAGGATGCGCGAGACTGTCGGCGACCTGGACATACTCCTGCAGTCCGGCAAGGGCGCGGCTGCGATGGACTACATAACGAAGATGCAGGAGGTGGAGAGCATCATAGTCAAGGGCCCCACGAAGACAAGCGTCAGGCTTGCCATAGGGCTTAACTGCGACTTCAGGCTCGTCGAGCGCGAAAGCTTTGGGGCTGCGGTGCAGTACTTCACAGGCAACAAGGACCACAACGTCAGGCTCAGGGAGATAGCGATACGCAAAGGCTACAAGCTCAACGAGTACGGCCTGTTTGACAAGCGCAACAGGAACGTGGTTGCCGGAAAAGGCGAGGAGGAGATATACGACATGCTTGGCATGGACTGCATGGAGCCGGAGATGCGCGAGAACAGGGGGGAGATGGCGCTGGCGCAGCGCCGCGAGCTCCCGAAGCTCGTGCAACTGAAGGACATGGCGGGCGACCTGCACGTGCACAGCAAAAACAGCGGAGACAGCTCCAACTCCTTCGAAGACATCGCTGCCGAGATGACGAAGCTGGGAAGGGGCTATGCGGGAGTGACCGATCACTCGAAGAGCGAGTACATGAACGGGGGCCTGGACGAGAAGGGCTACGCTAGTGTGTTCGCAGAGATAGACAGGGCAAATGATAAGCTTGATGGCTTCACGCTGCTCAAGAGCGGCGAAGTCGACATACTGAAGGACGGCAGCCTGGACATAAACAGCAAGACACTGGAAGAGATGGACTACGTGCTCGCGGCTGTACACAGCGGCCTCAAGGACCCTAAGGAGAAGATGACCAAGAGGATCGTAGACACCCTGAACAGCGGGCAGGTAGACATCCTGGGTCACCCCACCGGCAGGCTGATAAATGAGAGGGAGCCTTTGCAGGCCGACATGGACAGTGTATTCGAAGCAGCGAAGGACAACGGCGTAGTGATGGAGATAAACGCGCAGCCGTCGAGACTAGACCTCAACGACGAGAACATCATGAAGGCGAAGAAGTACGGACTGAAGTTCAGCATAGACACAGACGCGCACCGCACCTCGCATTTCCAGTACATGCGCTACGGAGTTGGCATGGCCAAGCGCGGCTGGCTCAGAAAAGAAGACGTGATAAACACATACGACGCCAAGCACGCCCTGGATCTTTTTAGGAAGTAGCGGCATGACCCTGATCGGCAGGGCTTGCCTGGTGCCACCGCGCCGGCTGGCCGGTCTGAGGTTGCCTCTGCTCCTTGCCGCGCGCCGCTGAAAGTATGCCTGCAACCATCAGTATTGCAAGCGCCACTATGAAGGCGCTGTGTATTCCTGTCAGGAAATCTGCCGACAGTCCGCCTATCAGCTTCGACGTGCCCACGAATACGCCGAACGCCACCTGCCTGGGCACTGCGAGGGTGGCTGCCGTTATGGCTATGACGAAGCTGCCGAGCGTGCCTATGCTGGACATAAACCTAAGCAGGCCGGAGATGCTGCCGTAATGGCCAGGCTCCGCGCTTGACATCACAGCGCTGTTGTTTGCGGGCCAGAACATTGAGCCCCCGAGACCTGAAAGAACCGAAGCGAAAACTATCACATACAGCGACGTCGTGGCATTTATCGTCAGGTACACCAGCACCGCAGCTATCAGGAAGGCTATGCCTGTTGTGGCTATGACCCTGGAGCCGAACCTATCTGAGAGCCTTCCCATGAACGGCGACGTGAAACTGCTTATCACATAGCCGGGCACTAGAACCAGCGATGCTGTGAATGGGTCCAGCCCCCTTATTCCCTGGAGGTAGAGTATTATTACGAACGCAACGGAGAGAAAGCCGAGCGCCTGGAAGAAGGATGCAAACACACTTGCGCTCAGCACCCTGTTGGCGAACGCCCGCAGGTCAAGCATCGGAGAACTCGAGCGCTTCTCCAAGGCAAGGAACACGAGCAGGAGCACAGCGCCAAGGATCACAAGAAATACATTGAATGAGCTTGCTCCCATAGACGCAAAATCCACAGAACCGTACGACAGTGCAGAGAGCGCTACGGCGAAGAGCAGCATTCCGGCAATGTCAAGCTTCGCCTCCACCTTCGGGTTATCGCGCAGATACTTGACGCCAAGGAAGAGCGCCACTATCCCTATGGGCACGTTTATGTAGAATATGTATTGCCAGCCCAGGAAAGTGGTGAGCACACCGCCAAGCACTATGCCAAGCATGGCTCCCATATTCCAGCCCATGCCTGTGTAACCGTAGGCCCTGCCGCGCCTACCTACCTCAAACGTATCCGCGATTATGGCTCCGGATGTCGCGGCAAGGAAGGCCCCTCCCACTGCTTGCACAGCCCTGAAGCCAACAAGCATTCCTGCGCTCGTCGAGAGGCCGCAGAGTGCTGAGCCCACCGTGAATATCAGGAAGCCGAAGTTGAACATCCTGCTCCTGCCGAAGAGGTCGCCGAGCCTGCCGAACTGCGTAGTCACAACCGTGAGCACAAGCAGGTAGATAAGTATGGTCCAGATAGTGGCAGACAGGTTGGCACCGAGCGCCTGCGTGATATCGGGCAGCGCGAGCAACACTATGGTAGTGTCTATCGCGCCCATCAGCGTCCCGAGTATTATTATACCTAGTATTATGCGTTCGTGCTCCATACTGAACTACCTGTAGAGGATTTCGGTCAGTACCAGCCCCTCGCTTTCATAGCAGCCGCCACCCTGCCGACGGCGATTATGTAGGCCGCCGTCCTGGGGCTTATTTTCTTGCCAGAGTTCGTGTATTTCAGCTGCGTGGAGACCACGTCGGCGAACGACTTGGACATTATGCTCGACAGCCTGCTGTACACCTCATCCTGGGTCCAGTAGTAGCCGGCCTTGTTCTGGGCCCACTCGAAGTACGATACCACAACGCCGCCCGAGTTCACCAGGAAGTCCGGGAGGTCGGGTATTCCGCGCTCCAGCAATATGGAGTCTGCTTCGGGGGTCACTGGGCCGTTGGCCAGCTCGAGCACCAACTTTGCCTTTATATTGTCGGCATTGCTCCCTGTTATCTGATTCTCCAACGCAGCCGGAATCAGCACATCGGTGTCCAGCTCCAGCAGCTTCTCGTTCGTGATCTTCTCTCCGCCGGGATAGTCCATTACGCTGCCGGTCTTCTCCTTTGTTTCCTTCAGTCTGGCGAAGTCGAGGCCGTTGGGGTCGTAGATGCCGCCCTTCGAGTCGCTTATCGCAACCACCTTTGCCCCAAGCTTCTGCGCAAGCTCGAACGCGTACGATCCAGCGTTGCCGAAGCCCTGTATGGCTATCCTGGAACCCTTGATGCCCATCTTGTAGTAGTTTGCAGCCTCGCGGAGCACGTCCATGCCCCCCTGTGCTGTGGCGTCGAACCTGCCCTCGCTGCCCCACACCTCCAGCGGCTTGCCAGTTATCATGCCGAAGTCGTCGTTGCTGCCTACGAGCTTCGAGTGCTCGTCCATCATCCACGCCATTATCTGCGGCGTAGTGTAAACGTCGGGTGCGGGCACATCGAGATCCACGCCCACGAACCTGCCCACCGCCCTGATGTAGCTCCGCGAAAGGCTCTCCAGCTCCGCCCCGTCCATGGACTTTGTGTCGCAGATCACACCGCCCTTCGCGCCCCCGAGCGGTATGTTGGCGAGCGACGTCTTCCACGTCATCCACGCGGCGAGCGCCTTAACTGTGCTGAGGCTCTCCTGCGGATGAAACCTTATGCCGCCTTTGCCCGGGCCGCGTGCACTGTTGTAGAGCACCCTGAAGCCGGTGAACGCCCTTACCTTGCCGTCGCGCATCCTCACCGGTATGTTGGCCTGCACCGTCTGCATAGGCTCTCTCAGTATCGCATGGGCCTGCTCGTCAAGCCCCATTGTCTGCGCAGCTGTATCGAGCTGCTCCTGCGCTATCTTGAAAGGATCCAGTTCTTCGCTCATACGCTCACTAGAATCAGAATGCGGAATAGGAAACGAGGCGCTCGCAGAGCTCGTCTATGGCCTTGTCCGTCTGCTGCCTGCTGTAGCCGGACGCTATGCCCTTGATTATTGCGTCAGCAAGCCTGTGCTTGGCTATATACCTTTTCGCGCTTGCTATCCGCTTCGAGTACCTGCCGCGCAAATACTTGCTCACAGCAACCTGCACCACACCCAGTTTGGCCGCTATCTGCTCCTGGTTGTAGCCGAAGTCTGTGTGCATCGCCTCGGCCATCGAGACCCTAACCGCAGGAAGCAACACTCGCACTATGCTCTTGCACTCCAGAGTTTCCATGCTCTACCTTGCCCCCTAAGATATTTATAACCGAATTGTAAAACCGAGGCCCCGCTACACTATGCCAAGATAATCCTTCAATTTGCCCACCACTCCGCTGCGTGGCTTCTGCGGCATCTGAGCCTCCTGTTCCCTCTCCTGCCTCTTCGCGCGGTCCTGCGCGAACGCCTTCTGCGCCTTCTGATCAGGCACCGGCCTTATGCTGAGCCTCTCCTGCGCCTTAGGCTGCTGCCTGGCTATGTCACCTATCCTCTTGAACACCCCTGAGCCCGATATAGCGAGCGAGAGCACCTCGTCGAGCTGGCTCCTCTCCATCTCCTTGACGACCACAGCATTGGCGCCGTTTCGCCTAGCGAGCTGCGCCTCTTCGGCCGAATTGCAGACCGCTGCAATAACACCATCCTTCTTGTTCAACACTATCGAAACAGCCACAGGATCCTTCGCCACCACGACCACCATCGCGTACGCACCAGACGCAAGCTGCGCCGCCGCTGTTTCTGCGAGCTCCTGAGGGGCCGCAGCTGCCTCCTTGGCCGTGACGCTGTGCTGGCCCTCCAGCAGGCTGACCACATCGTCCACTCCGCCAGGCACGTTGCTCAGGACAAGGACTTTCATGCGATTTCCGAGTGAAATTGGGTAGCGAAGGTATAAGATATTATGCTGGGCATAAAATACGACGGTGTTGCATTGAGAGGAAGAGAGATAGCAGTGACGTGCGATTCGTGCGGGAGGAAGGTGCCAAGGAACAAAGCAGTGGTATATGAGAAGGCGGTGCGATTCAGCACCGACATGCACACGGCCAACGACGTGAAGTTCTTCGCGAGGAAGAAGATCTATTACTGTATAAGCTGTGCGAAGCACAGGGGCATATTCGAGAGGAAGCGTGAGGAGGCCGCGAGGGCCAGGCGCTTCTGAGCCGGTGTGCATTTGCCGATCGACCCGAACGACATACTTATTTTCAAGATGCGCGGTGCAAAGGCGCCGAAAAGGCAGCGGGCGCAGGCGCCGGCCACAAAAATCTATGCCAAACCTGCAGCACAAGCGGCAACGCCAGTGACGCAGGCCACAAGGCAGGAGAGGGGGCCCATATCCGCGCCGAAGCCTGGGGCAGCCAAGACACAGGTTGCGATGCCAGCCCCTGCCGAGGAACCGGTGCCGATTCCCGAACAGATACAGATCCCGGAAATGCCAGCCCAGCAGGAAACACCGCTCAGCGAGGACGAGGAGGAAAGGCTGCGCGAGATACATGACCTTGAGGACATGGCGCTGTACGCCGCACCGGGGGGCGGCCCCTCCGCGGGCACGGTGCGCGCCAATACATTTACCCAGGTGGCCGGTGCGCTGTTCATAGTCAATGCTGTGCTCTTCGCGTACTTCATACTGCCGCAGTCTTCATTCGTGTTCGGATACGCATCCAGCATAGGAGTTGGTGCATTCCTCGCATCCCTGAACTACCAGTACGGGTCCGCGCTCGTAAACATGGCACTTGTAATTCTCAGCGCTGTCAGCGGCGTGCTCATCCTGGCGAACCTGAGGAGAGGCCACCTGCTGGGCGGCACGGCCGGGGCGATGCTGCTGCTGATAGTGAGCTATGAATATCTCAACAGCAGCGCACCGTATCTCCTGCTCATAACACTGTTCTCGTTCGTGAGCATAGTGGCGCTCGTCTACGCAAGGATGAGCGCTGTCGTGGCGGCCGAGGGCGAAACACAAGTGCCTGCGCAGATCAACTGGCCAAGGATAGAGACATTCTGAAAGGACGGTGCGCGGGGCTCACTTCCTGCCATGCCTCCTGCGCTGCATCTTCTTCTGGGCAGGGGACCTTGATGTGGGGCCCGACCGCATCCTCTCGCTCCTTCTCTCGTCGTCGAGCAGTTCAGCAACGTGCGATTCGTCTGTAGGTCTGCTCTCGCCCGCGCTGTCCATGATTGCCTGGCTCTGCATGCCGCCCAGCTTCAGCATCTCCCTGAGCCTCTGCATGCGCCTCAGCGCTTCGAGCTTCTTGCTCGCCGACTGCTTAGCCTTGCCTGCCATACTAACCGGGCTTAAATAGTTGTAGCAGCAATATTTAAATTTCAACCGCATCAGGGTGTTCTTGACGATACAACGCTGGGAGAAGCAATTCGGCAGGGAGGAGAGCCTCTCGAGCCTCAATTTCTACATAAAAGACTGGTTCCTTAAGCACTACAAGGAGCCCACGCCGCCGCAGCTTTATTCATTCAAGCTGATAAAGGATCACAGGAACCTGCTGATAACGGCGCCCACAGGCAGCGGCAAGACATTCTCCGCATTCATGAGCATACTCAGCGAGCTCATGGACATGGCCGAGGCGGGCAGGCTCGAAGACAAGGTATACTGCGTATACATATCGCCGCTGAAGGCGCTGAACAATGACATATACAGGAACCTGAACAAGCCGTTGGACGACATCTACTCTAAGCTGGGCGCTCTTGTGCCGCGCATAAGTGTCGGCATACGGACTGGGGACACCACGCAACAGGAGAGGCAGAGGATGCTCAGGAAGCCACCCAACATACTGGTCACCACTCCGGAGAGCCTCGCGATACTGCTCAACTCGGAGAGGTTCATGGAGAATATGAAGAGCGTGAGGTACGTGGTCATAGACGAGATGCACGAACTGGCCAACAACAAGCGCGGAGTGCACCTCTCGCTCTCCCTGGAGCGCCTCAGCGCACTGATAGGCACTGACTTCCTCAGGGTGGGGCTGGGCGCTACCCTGTATCCGCTTGAGCTCGCCGCAAGATTCCTGGTGGGCTACAAGAGCGACACCGAGGAGCGCGACTGCTACATAATAGATGCCACCTGGGACAAGAGGATGGAGTACAAGACGATGTGCCCTGTGCCCGACATCGTCAACGCAACGGACAGGAGCATCGACATCGCGATCTACAGCACACTCGACAGGATAATAAAGAAGAACAGGACAACGCTCGTATTCACAAATACAAGGAGCGGGACGGAGCGCGTGGTGTACAACCTGATGCACAGGTTCAAGTACGGCGAAGAGCACATAGCGGCGCACCATGGTTCGCTCTCGCGCGAAGCCAGGCTGGACGTCGAGGAGCTGCTGAAGAAGGGCAGGCTCAAGTGCGCCGTGTCTTCCACGAGCCTCGAGCTCGGCATAGACATAGGTTCGATAGACAATGTGGTGCAGCTCGGGTCGCCGAAGAGCGTGACCAGGGCGATACAGCGGATTGGCAGGAGCGGACACAGCTTCCAGGATGTAGCAACCGGCGAGATAGTAGCAATAAACCGCGATGATCTGGTGGAGTGCGCCGTCATGCTGGGCGCGGCGAGAGAAAGGAGACTCGACTCATTCTCGGTACCGATGAACGCGCTGGACGTGCTCGCGCAGCACATAGTCGGCATGGCGCTCACCAAGAAGTGGAAAGTGGACGAAGCCTTCGACCTGGTCAGGCACGCCTACCCTTACCACAACCTGGACAGGAAGGACTTCATGATGCTTATAGAGTATCTTTCGGGCAGCTACGTGGGCCTTGAAAGCAGGCGCGTCTATGGCAAGATCTGGTATGATGCCGGAGAGAATGCGTTCGGAAGGCGTGGGAAGCTTACCAAGCTCATATACTACCTCAACCTCGGCACCATACCTGATGAGGTGTCCGTAGGCGTCTACGAGCCTGGCGGCAAGAAGATAGGCAGCATACAGGAGGAGTTCCTCTCCAGGTTGAAGCAAGGCGACATCTTCGTACTCGGAGGCAGGCTCTACAGGTTCGACCACTCGAGGGAGATGCGCGCCTTCGTGACAAGGGCGGAGAGCAAGGTACCCACAATACCGCCGTGGTACTCGGAGACGCTGCCGCTGAGCTACGAGCTCGCGCTGGACATAGGCAGGTTCAGGCGAGAGCTTACGGATGCGCTGGCGGAGCACATAGGCGGCGCCAAGGGAATAGCAAAAACAATAGGCAAGAAGGCGATAGAGCCGGGGAGCGAGGCCGAGAGGATACTCGACGCACTGCCCGCGGACGCAAACACGAGGAACTCAATATTGCGGTACTTCGAAGAGCAGCTGCTCTTCGCGAAGCGCGTGCCCAACGACAGGTTGTTGCTCATAGAGAAGACTGTAGACAAGGAGAAGGAGAGGCTGCACCTCATATTCCACTGCCTCTACGGCAGGCGCGCGAACGACGTGCTCTCCAGGCTCTTCGCGCTGGAGCTGAGCGACACGTTCAACACCGACATAGGCATATTCGTAAACGACAACGGCTTTGTGCTCACGCTGGGCTCTGAGACAAGGATAGGAAGAGAGGACATAGAGAGGCTGGTGGCCAGCGTGGCGTCCAGCGACGCACAGCGCATAATAAGGCGCAACATAAGGCGCAGCGAGATGATGAAGAGGAGGTTCAGGCATGTGGCGGTGCGCAGCTTCATGGTGCTCAGGAACTACAAGGGCAAGCAGATAAGCATCAAGAGGCAGCAGATAAACTCTGAGGCGCTGCTGAGGGCGGCCGAGGAGATAAGCCCCGACTTCCCAGTGCTCAAGGAAACATACAGGGAGATAATGGAGGACGTAATGGACATGCGGCGCGCCAGGGAGATACTCGGCAAGCTTAAGGACGGTGAGATAAGGCACGAAATAATAGAGACGCCAATACCGTCGCCCTTCTCGCACACGTTGATAACGTTTGGCGAGGCTGACGTAGTGATGATGAAGGACAGGAGAAGGCACCTCAGGGAGCTGCACAAGCACGTCATCGAGCAGATAAGGAAGAGGTATGCGTAATGCGCCTGACAGACGACCTTGAACTCGTGGACGGGCTGCCCGTCATGCACATAAGATCCCTAAATGCACTCGCATGCGCAGACATGCACCTTGGCTATGAGGGTGTCATGGCTGACAGGGGCAGCTTCATACCGAAGATAAACCTGAAGCAGATAAAGAGCACGCTGCGGGCTGCAGTCAGCAAGACAGGTGCTGCAAACATAATAGTCGACGGCGACATAAAGAACGAGTTCGCTGAGGTGCACGTGGAGGAATTCAACGAGTTCAGGGAGCTGATGCATTTCTTGAAGGAGGAGCTGCACATAAAGAGGCTCTTCCTGGTAAAGGGCAACCACGACAACTTCATAGACAGGCTAAGACCGGCACTGGACTTCGAGCTCTACGGGCAGGAAGCAACGATAGGAGACTACATCTTCTTTCACGGCGAGGAACTGCCGAAGAGCAAAGCGAGGAAGATACTGGTCATGGGGCACCTGCACCCCGCAATCGCCGTCTACAACAAGACGGGCGTAAAGGAGAAGCTCCCCTGCTTCCTGTCTGGCAAGATGAACGATGGAAGAAGCATCGTGGTGCTGCCCGCAATGAATGGATTCGCAGGGGGTGTGAACGTCAACCGCGACGACCCGAGCGACATAGCACCCGTGTTCAGCAAGATGCTGGATGTGGACGGGATGCGCGCATACTGCTTCGGCGAAGGTGAAACGTTCGACTTCGGGAAAGTAGGGCAGCTGAGGCAACTGTGACTACAGATGCTTGATGCCGGTTATATGCGAGTTGAACTCTGTCTCTGTTCTGCGCACCTTGACCAGCAGATCGTGCTCTTCCTTAGAAACAAGTTCGTGCCTGATTGCTGCCTTCCATATAGAATTGCGCTCGCTCTCAGATAGCGATTCCCCAAATATAGTACGGGCCCACTTGCGTCTGCCGCTCAGGGTGCACATTGCCTACAATCTTGTAATTCCACGGGGCTGATTCGGATGTTCGCATAATACCGTCTATTGCTATCAATTTCCCCTGCATTTGCATCATATATAAATATTGTGTTCAATAGCCACAGAAGGTGCTGCGCATGAAACTATTCGTATACACAGACGGCGCATCGCGGGGCAACCCTGGCAAGGGAGCCTCGGGTTACCTCATACTCGATGCTACGCACAAAGTGCTCGCCCACCACGCATTCGCGAACGGCACGTGCACCAACAACGTGGCGGAGTACAAAGCAATAATAGCAGCATTGAAGAAGGCACTAGACATGGGCTGCGACCACGTGGTACTCTCTTCCGACAGCAAGCTTGCCATAAACCAACTGTCCGAAAACTACAAGGTCAAGGACAAGGCCCTGAAGCAGCTCAGTTCCGAGGCCAAGGTGCTCCTGGCAAGGTTCGCGAAGCGTGAGCTGCTCAACGTACCAAGGGAGAACAGGTACGTGAGCGCCGTTGACAAGGAACTGAACGAGTTACTGGATGCCGATGGAAAACAGACCAGGAGCCAAACCAAGCTATAAATATAGAAACCTGCCATCCAATAGGGTAAGAATAGGGTAAATGCATGGCTGCGGGAAAAGGAAAGGCTGACGCCAAGCAGGTGAACGTGCCTACTCCTGAAGCTAAGGAGATCTACGACCAAGCGGGCAAGTTTTTCGAGGAGAACAAGTTCGACGAGGCCATAGATGCCTACAGCAAGGCCATAGGGGCATATGCCGAGTACTCCAGCGCCTACTTCAACCGCGCGCTCGCGTATGCGCTCATCGGCCAGTACGACAAGGCCACCAATGACGCCATGAAGGTCATGGAACTCGAACCGGATGCCGCAGACGCACCTTACATCATGGGCATAATAAGCGAGTACCAGCACGACTACAATGGCGCTAAGGAATGGTACACAAAATCGCTCAAGAACAACCCAGGCTACTCACAGGCCAAGCAGCGAATGGATGGTCTTGCGGAGAAAATGAAGGCAGAGACTGCACCCGCAAAGGCGAAAGCGAGCCAGGCCGCTTCGTCGGAGACAGTGATAGAGGAAGGGCAGATAAAGCAGGTCAAGATGTTCACTTCCAGCATCGCGCTCAAGGACGTCGTGGGCATGAAGGAGCAGAAAGAGCTAATTCACGACAACATAATACTAGCACTCAACAAACCCGAGTTGCTGAGGGCATATGGCAAGAAACTCGGCCTCGGCGTGATTTTTTACGGCCCGCCAGGATGCGGCAAGACATACATAGTGAAAGCGATAGCAGGAGAAACAAAGGCACGCTTCATACCGATGAACATAAACCAGATAGTGGACATGTGGTCCGGAAACACAGAGAAGAACATGCATGCAATATTCGAACAGGCAAGGAAAGCTGTGCCGTGCATAGTCTTCGCTGACGAAATCGATGCGCTGGGCAGCAAGAGAGAAGGGGAGGGTGGCCAGCAGAACACTATGAGGCTGGCGGTCAACCAGTTCCTACAGGAGCTCGATGGACTAGAGGAAAGGCCCGAGGGGATATTCGTCATAGGCGCCACGAACCAGCCGTGGGACATGGATCCTGCGCTGAAGAGACCAGGCAGGTTCGGAGACTCCGTCTACTTCCCTGCCCCAAACTACGGCACTAGGCTTGCGGCGTTCAAATACAACACAAGGAAGATGCCGCTCTCCAAACGCGTAGGCTACGGCAGGCTCGCAAGGGCCACAATAGGCTTCTCGCAAGCCGACATAAACGACATCTGCGACAAGGCAGCGCTGAAGGTGGCCGTGGAGGAAGACAGGACCAGCAGGAAGAGACAGATACACACCGGCGACTTCATAGCGATAATGAAGAAGAGGAGCAGTTCACTCGATGAATGGTACGGCATGATGAAGAAAGAAGTGATAAGCAAGACGGAGACGCAGATAGTGGACGGGAAAAAGACGCAGGTGGAGAAGGAGGGCAAGCTCACGCCGGAGGAGAAACAGCGCTACAAGCCAATGATAAAGGACATAAAGAAGAACCTCAACCCGGTCAACATATTCGCCAAGAAATTCATGAGAGCGTTCGCTCTGTACCTGTTCTGAAGCGAACACATCAAAAACATTGCATACCTGATAGTCTGGGTGATGCAATGGCAACAAAAGAAACACCCGAAAATGGCACTGGAGTTAATGAAGAAAACCATAGGCAACACAGTGGCGCTGGTTACAGCGGCGTTCGGACTGGTTGCGGCGCTGGCGTGGAACATTGCGATACATACCATCTTCACCACATTCTTCGAGACTCAGATCATGAGATTGCATTTGGTGACGCGAATGAAGGATCCCGTATGCGGAATGGAGATAGGAGACAGGAAGGAGTTCGGTAGTGAGCACAATGGAACAGCATACTATTTCTGCTCCCTTGTCTGTAAAGAGAAGTTCGACAAGGAACCGAAGAGGTACGCTGACAAATGACGAGCAACACCGTCTTCAGATGCAGCATATGTGGTTTGCATTACGAAAAGAAGACGCTTGCAGACGAGTGTTACGCCTGGTGCTCTACGCACAGAAGCTGCAATCTGAATACTGCAAGGCAGTCTCTTGAAGCCCGCAGCAAAAAGGTGGGGTGATTGGCAACAGATCCTGTATGCGGCATGTTCGTTGATGAAAAGAGCACACACCTTGCAAGCGAGCGGCAGGGCAGGAAATACTACTTCTGCAGCACTACCTGCCAGCTGCAGTTTGATAAGCCTGAGAGGGAACTCGCCGGACTGAAGCTGGCCTTAGAGATTGCGTGGCCGCTTACAGTGATAGTCGTCATATTAGAGTACGTAATATCCATAGCGTACGGAAGCTACCTTATGTTCGTCCTAGCCAGCGTAGTGCAGTTCTACGCCGGCAGGAGGTTCTATGCAGGCATAGCAGACGCGATAAGAAACAGGTCCAGCAACATGGATACGCTCATTGCCATAGGCACAAGCGCAGCCTGGGCGTATAGCACAGTTGTCGTTTTTCTGCCGTGGGTGTTCCCTGCAGGCGGCATTTACTTCGACACTTCCACTGTGATAATAGCGCTCATACTGACAGGAACGTACATGCAGCGCCTGGTCGAGACGCGCGCGTCGAGCGCGGTATCCGCACTGGTTGCGCTGCAGCCGAAAACAGTGCATATAGTGAAGGGCGACAAGGTGGTTGACAAAGCTATAGAGACTGTGACAGTGGGCGACGTGCTCCTTGTAAAGCCTGGAGAAAAAATACCAACTGACTCTGTGGTGGTCGACGGCGAGAGCTCTGTAGACGAATCGATGATAACTGGAGAGAGCATGCCGGTTACGAAACGGAAGGGCGACAAGGTAACGGGCGGCACAATGAACTCCACCAGCTCGCTCAGAATCAGGGCAGAGAAGGTGGGCGAGGACACTGCGCTGTCGCTGATAATAAAAATAGTGCAGGATGCTGCCTCAAGTAAAGTGCCTATACAGAAGCTCGCCGACAGGATATCCTCGTATTTCGTGCCTGTAGTGGTACTGATTGGCATACTTGCAGCTGTGGGCTGGTACGCGTTCGCAGGAGTGGGAGCAAGCGTTGCTATGTTGATATTTGTGAGCGTACTCATCATCGCGTGCCCGTGCGCCCTTGGGATAGCGACGCCTGCGGCGTTGCTCGTTTCCTCAGGAAGGGCAGCGAAGAATGGCGTGCTCGTGAAGAGTGGTGAGAGCCTGCAGATGGCGAGCCACATCAACACTGTGGTGCTGGACAAGACAGGCACACTTACCAATGGCAAGCCCGAGATAACAGACGTGGTAGCGCTGCCCGGAAGCAGCGAGAAGGACGTGCTGGGGTATGCTGCGATAGCGGAGATGAACTCAGAGCACATAATAGGGAAGACGGTGGTGAAGAAGGCCAAGGAATCGAAGATAGCGGTAGCATTCCCGAAAAGGTTTGCATACAGACAGGGATTTGGGGTCACTGCTGTGGACAGTGGCGGCACAGGGATAAGCGTTGGCAACAGGGAACTGTTCGATGAGAAGCAGCTTACAGAGGTGAACGAGAAACTGGCCGGTCTTGAGGCGCAGGGCAAGACCACGCTGATTGTTGGGGTGAACGATAGACCTATAGGCCTGATAGCAATGGCCGACGCGCTCAAACCCGACAGCAAGCGGGCCATTGATGCGCTTGCCAAGGGGGGCAAGCAGGTGTGGCTAATCACCGGAGACAACGAGAAGGTCGCAGGTGCAGTGGCCGGAGAGCTCGGAATCGAGAACGTGATCGCGAGGGCGAAGCCACAGGACAAGCTGAATAAGATAATAGAGCTGCAGGGGCAGGGCAGGAAGGTGGCGATGATAGGCGACGGCATCAACGATGCGCCTGCGCTGACCAAGGCCGACCTGGGCATAGCGATAGGCGCGGGCACGGAAGTGGCCATACAGGCAGGAGGAATAGTGCTCGTGCATAACAGCATCTACGATGCAGTGATAGCGCTGGAGCTCGGAAAGGCGACGATGACAAAAATAAAGCAGAACCTCTTCTGGGCCTTCGGATACAACACTGTGCTCATACCCATCGCCGCTGGTGCGCTGATTCCATTCTTCACAGTGAGCATCTACGGCTTCCTGCCACTGCTGGCTGCATTTGCAATGGCCTTCAGTTCCGTGACAGTGGTATCCAACTCGCTGCTGCTTGCAAGATTTAAACCCATGGTTTAGAACGGGCTAGACCTGTCTTAAAGCGCAAGCGAGGAACGCATATGTTCTTTATTGCTTAAATACGAAGCATCATGGCGCAGCGTGATGGATGTGGGAAAATACGATAAGGAGTTCCTGGACTATATGAAGAGCAAGTATGGGATTACGCTGGAGAGGGCGACAAAAGGAAGCGAGAGGGAAATAATAACTTTCGCGGTAGCATGGGACATATGGCAGCAGGCAAAGAAGACATATTCGCAATCAGAATAGGCCTCGGCCGGGAGTCGGACCCGGTCCTGAGGATCCACAGTCCTATATGCGAGCCGTTACACCACCGAGGCCATGCATTCTATCTTCCTCTTAGCTATTTATAGATGAACATTGGTGTCGGGCACCGCTTTTCACCAAACTATTTAAACCCAGGGATACGATAAGCCAAAGACAAGCACGGGCGATTCTTATGGAGCAGGAAAGAAAGCAGGTAACACTCTATTCTCCAGCATTGTTGAGCTCGTTCCGAGACGCTGGAGTCGAAGACGGGCAGATAAATGACTTCCTGGGCATGCGCAGGGTCATAGTAGAGCCTGATCAGTATACCAAGATACCTGAAAACTACGAAACATTCAAAAGGTTGATAACAGAAACGTCCGACGCACTCAATGACGCATTGAGCGACATTTTCATGACAGAAGCAACCAACAAAACAACAGTATTCCAAAGCACTTTCCAAGAAACAGAGGGGCAGATGCCCAAGGACAGGGAATGCGTGTACCGTGTAGGGTTTGGGAGCCTGGAGACCAACGGCGCGGTGATCGTCAGCTTGATCCAAAGCATGTCAATACGCAAAACAAAGATTTTAGTGGGGCATTACGGAAGTGTAGGCAAGATACACGGGGAGCTAGGTTACTATGAAAGCCACAGAGTGCTCGGCGGTGAAAGCAAAACAGAAAGCGTGAACAAGGCTCTGGAGGTTAAGTTCTTCGGCAAAGTCCTCAACAAAGATGCTTAAATATCCTCCTTTGGAAATAAGTTCAATGGCGGGGTAGCTCAGCCTGGTTAGAGCGCTAGACTCATATGCTAAGCACTATGAGTGGCGAGCAGTTTTGCGATGAGCGCTAAGAAATCTAGAGGTCGAGGGTTCAAATCACTCCCCCGCCAAACAGAGATGTGATTAGCGAGATTAAGTCATTTGTTGAAAAAATCAACGACAGAATTGGCACTTTCACAGAATAACAGAACTTGTTATAGAATTTGTATTTCTCATCAATCTATTAAAAGGTGGAAAAGCATAAGATATTTGTGAGAAAATGGCAGACAGGGACAGCGCCCTGCTAGGAGCGCTGTTTGCGTAACTAGTCTGGCAGCCTCTCTATTATGCCATTCATCTCAGCATAGTGCTTCTTGATTATGGCCTCGGCCCTCGGGCCCAGCATCTTCTCGGTA
>DAHVUT010000024.1 GCA_027328425.1 Microcaldota archaeon
GATCTGCACATTTGCTATAGAACCAAAGAATAGGAAGCTGTTGTCAGAGCCGACGCCTATTTTAAGCGGTGTTCCTGAAGGAGTATTGAGAGCAACGCTAGCGCTCAAGCTACCAGTTTGAGAATTACTATCTTCATATAACGTAATAGTGTTTGCGCCAGCTACATAGCTAGCAGCTATGAATGTCCATGTTTTAGCTGGCACTATAAAAGCAGATTGAAAGTCGTCATTGTCCCCCCAAAAGTGGACCGTGTCGGAAGGAAAGACACCCACACCTGATACTCCGTCATTGATTCCACTGGTTCCCCACGCTACCGCACCCAAGTTCCCTCCGGTTGCCTCTGTATATATCCAGACAGTAACCGTTCTCGCAGCTGAACCTACAGGCAGTCCTGTAGAAGTAGCAGTTATGTTACTAGAGCCTGCGCCTGTAAAGCTCGCCACGTACTGCGGCAGCTCGCCGTTGCACACGCCTTCCAAATTGATGAAGCTCGTGCTGCCCGGTCCGTTGGGCCTGAAGACCTGGCAGGCGCCGGGCGGCGCCTTAGGGGCGAAGTTCGCGCCGTTGAAGACCCCCAAACTGAAGAGGGCGCCCAGGACCACTGCTATAATCAGGATGGCCCAGCCGTAGGTCATCAGGTATTCCATGGCGGACTGGGAACGATAGCATTTTGGAAGGGTTCCTGCAAAGTGCCTGGAACGGACCATGCGGCTGGCGGTTCTCTCTACCCAGGGAACGACAGACGAAGCCCGCTTGGTTACCTGCTTGCCCATTGCCATTGGACCGCTGTATATATCGAAGAATAGTATTAAAACTCGCTGCCACGCCTTTGCAAGGCTGCGCAACGTTGGTTTACGTTACGTAGACTTCCCTGACGTAGTCGAAGGCGCGCTGCAGTATCGCCTTGCGGTCTGCGAACCTGGTCTTCGCCATCGCCTCGCGCATAGGCAAAAGATAGTATTTCACGTGCTCCTCGGAGAGCTGTATGCGCTTTATGTCGTTGTGGTGCAGGAACGCCAGGAAATAAGTGACCTTCCTCTCCACCTGCACAGGCTTGCGTGTCTTCGGATCTTTGCTCAGCATGGTAAAGCTCTCCTCCTCAGTGAAGCCTGTGTCCATGTGCAGCCTGATCCCTATCTCCTCGCGTATTTCCCTGCTCGCTGCCGCGATCGGGCTCTCGCCCTTCATGATCTGGCCCTTGGGCCCTATGTCAACCACCTCCTCGGTGCCGCTCCTCCCGTACTTCTGCGCATAGTAGGCGCTGTTCTGCAGGAGCATGAGCACCCTGGGCTCCTTGCCCACTATCGAGAACACCAGCGCTCCTGCCGAGAACGACTTCTTGTGCTCTATCTTCTCCCTACCTTGAGGTTTCACGGATTGTTTCTTCAATTATGTCAAGCCCCTTGTCTATGTTCGAATCGGACATTGTTATGGGGGGTATTATCCTGAGCGCCGACCTGCCTGCCGGAAGCAGTATCAGCCCGCGGTTAAAGCACGCCTTCATGACTGCGTCACGCTCCCTGGTTGCATACTCCTTGCCCTCCTTGCTCTTCACGAGCTCCATGCCTATCATCATGCCTATGCCGCGCACGTCCCCGACAAGCTCGTACCTGTCCTCCATCTCCCCGAGCCTTTTCATCATCCTCTTCCCCTTCCTCTTCACCTGCCCCTGCAGGCTGCGCATGTTCCTAGTCACGTAGTCGAGCGACGCCTCCGCTGCAGCCACTGCGACAAGGTTGCCGCCGAACGTGCCGGCGTGGGCGCCTGCCGGCGTGTCCCCGAGCGATCTCCTCGCCAGAGTCGCGGCGAGAGGGAATCCGCCCCCTAGTGATTTCGCCATGGCGTATATGTCCGCCTTTGCGCCGAAGTTGTCGAGAGCCAGGAACCTGCCGGTCCGCATGTACCCGGCCTGTATCTCATCGTCAACGAGCAGTATGCCGTGCCTGTCTGCAAGCTCCCTGAGCTGCCTGAAGAAGCCCATCGGCGGCACTATGTAGCCTCCTTCTCCCTGTATGGGCTCGAAGAATATTGCTGCCACTTCCTCCGGAGGAACCTCCTTGCCGAGCACGTTGGTCTCTATGTAGCCTATCGCTTCCTTGGCGCATTCCTCAGGGTCGCTCGAATTGAACGGACAGCGGTAGGGATCTGGGAACGGCACGTGCGTCACGCCAGGGAACGGGCCGAAATGCGCCCGGTGCGCCGTCTTGGAAGCGGTCAGGCCCAGCGCTCCCATCGTCCTTCCGTGGAACGCGCCATAGAATGCTATGAGGTGGCGCCTCCCCGTGAACAGCTTGGCGAGCTTTATCGCATCCTCTATCGCCTCCGCACCCGAGTTGGAGAAGAAGACACGCCCGAAGCCGGGCGGAAACATGGCAACCAGCTTCTCAGCGAACCTGACGGGAAGCTCAGCGCGGAAATCTGCAAGCATCGCATGCGTGAGCCTGTCTATCTGTCTCTTCGCTGCATTGCGTATCTGCGCATTGGCGTTTACACCAAGGGTGTACACGCCCACGAAGCTCCCGAAGTCTAGGAACCTGTTGCCCTCTATATCGAATATGTGGTCCCCCGCTCCGTGGTCTACGACAAAAGGAAAGTCCTCCCTGGTGGTCGTGAAGATTACGCGCCTGTCCCTATCTATGACTTTTTTGATCTTAGAGCCTATCCTCACTTCCGTGCAAACACACCCGGCTACGCTTTCATCTTCGCCTGCTCCACTTCGAGCACCCTGGCCAGTTGTGCCTTGTCCTTCGCGTCCACCTTCTCAGATAGGAACTCCAGGTGCCTTACGTTGCACCTTCTCTCCTTGGTCCTGAGCGTGGTCACTACCCCGACGAAGTTCTGGTCTATTACCTTCGTTATCACTGCGCGCTTGCCAGCGTCCCTGCCGAATTTCTTAACACATACCCTTCCTATTTCTATCAATGCCGTGCTAAACACCTTCCTTGCCCGCGCCGATCAGTTCCAGTATCCTGTCCACCGCCTGCTCGGGCATCATATTGTTGACATCTAAAACAATATTAAATGGTCTCGTGCCAGCACCGAGCTCTATCCCATAGTGCTTCCTGCGCAGCGCCGCATTCCCGGCGTCTCTTGCAGCTGTTATCCGCCTCGCCCCTCCAGCGAGCCTCACTGCAATTAGACCTGCCCCTGCAGTCTTGCCGCTCGCATGCATTCCGTACACAGGATCAGCGCACCCAAAGCACCAACTCAGCAATATGCTTCCCAAACCAAAGGAATGGAACTAGTGGGCCGTAAGCTGAAGCACGTATGCCTTCTGCTTCATTCCTATGTCCCCCAGCCGCATCTCGCCGTTCTCTATCCTGCTTGCCAGCTTGATCACGTCGGCGGCGCAGCTTGCGCACAGCACCCCGCCGAACATCCTCGAGTTGCTCCTCCTGCTCTTCCCCTTGGCGCTCCTGCCAGTATTTATGCCATTGAGCTCGGCCCCGCAGATGCCGCAGTGCGGCATCCTGCCCGTCTTCCTCTCATAGTGTATAACATGCCTGCCGCTGGGCGCCACCCTGTCCTGCCTCCTGAAGCTCCTAGACCTGTGCATCGGCTTTGGCATTTGAACACCATAACATTAGAACGTAAGCAAGGTAGGCTTTGCCTTGCAATCTGTGACATCCTCCCACGAATTAATTCGTGGGCTTCCCGATTGAAACGATGATTGACATGGGACGAAAAGATTCTTATGCCTTTGCGGAGAAAGCTGCTTATACGTCGGGACACGGCGGAGTCCGAGAGGACAAGGCTCGTAGAGGGTGTGCAAGACCTGAAATCCAATCAGGCGACCCTGTTGAAGCGAGCACATACCGATTGAAACGATATGATGTCAAAAAGCCTCCGATGGTAAAAGAGGCTCCTATTTCATCGGCTCGCTCTCATCCTACCACGAAAGCATGTGTATTTTCCCGCTCGCATTTGATAAAGCGTTTCCAGGGAGCGTTTCAGCGTACTGGCTCATAGTGCCGCTTCGGCTCCCTGCCCATGTTGTACCTGAGCATGTTGCCCACGTGGAACGCGAAGAAACCGTATATGCCCCATGCCTTCACGCGCCTCGCGCTG
>DAHVUT010000023.1 GCA_027328425.1 Microcaldota archaeon
TTAGTTCTCAGCAAGATAATATACTTGAAACTGTTCCGTTTGTTTATATTTCGCGGAATGCACATCTGCTATGGGTATGGGCGAGGAAGCGCGTTGTTTCGGAGGGCTCGATAAACTCGCGATGAGGCTGGAGCGTACGAAGCCCAAGAAGGAGTGCATAAGCAGCGAGCGCATGTTGTGCTTCTACCTTACTAAACGGCTGGTTTAAGGCATAGTTGGTTATTTCTAACATTTTATTGAAATAAAGCAAACATTCTTATATTAGTTCTAATTATATATTAGAATATGCCCAAGGCAGAGAAGATAGTGGTAAAGACGGTCACTAGGCCCAGCGTGGAAAGCACCCAGGCTCTGACCGACTGGTTCTTCGACACCTTCGACCTCTCGGGCAAGGGTGACAGGCTGGAGCGCGAGATGTTCCAGATGATAGTGAGCAACAGCCTGAAAGGCACGGGCACGAGCAGCAAGAGCATAAGCAAGTCGCTCAGTGTGCCGCTCAGCACAGTGATATACGACCTCAACAAGTTCATAGACTGCGGCCTAGTTGTGAGGAAGGGGAGGGAGTACTTCCTGCGCGCCAGCGACTTCGAGAGCACGATACAGGAGCTCCAGGCAGAGATGCTGACGGAGTTCAACAGGATGATGCAGTTCGCGAGCAAGCTCGACGAGCTAATTGAGGATGAGATTTATGGCAGAGGAAGAGGAGAAGAACGAGAGGAGCGAGAAGGCAGCCAGGCAGCAGTCGAGTGAGGCTAAGCAGCCTGAGGAAGCAAAGCAGGACGAGGCTGTCGAGCTAAAGGACCGTTTGCTTAGGCTCGCCGCTGAGTTCGACAACTACAAGAAGCGCTCCAGCGAGGACGCAAGCAACGCAAAGGGCATCGGCAAGGCCGAACTGGCGAAGGCGCTGCTGCCGGCTCTGGACGAGTTCGAGCTCGCGCTCTCAGCATTCGGTGCCGCGGGGCACGAGGACCACATGAAGGGCATAGAGTTAGTCTTCTCCAACATACTGGCAACACTGAGGGGCTCCGGCATGAAGGAGATAGAGGCGAAGGGCAAGTACGACCCGTACAGGCACGAGGTTGTCATGACCAGGGAGAGCAAGGAGCCAGAGGGCACTATCTTGGATGTGGTGAGGAAGGGCTACGCATTCAACGGCACGCTCCTAAGGCCAAGCGCGGTTATAGTCTCGAAAGGCGCCGGGAATGGCGATTCAAGCCCAAAGTGACATGCTATAGAGGATTGATAGGATGGCAAGCGAAAAAATTTTAGGCATAGACCTGGGCACCAGCAACTCTGCCGCCGCTATACTGCAGGCAGGCAGGCCTGTTCTTGTGCCAAGCGCAGAAGGAACATCGCTTTACGGCAAGTCGTTCCCGAGCTACGTCGCGTTCACGAAAGACGGGCAGCGCATAGTCGGCGAGCCTGCAAGAAGGCAGGCCGTCGCGAATCCAGAGGGCACGGCAGCTGCTTTCAAGAGGAAGATGGGCACAGGATTCAAGTATAAGCTGCAGGGCAAGGAGTACACGCCGCAGGAGCTGTCGGCCATACTGCTGCAGAAGATCAAGGCCGATGCCGAGGCTTTCCTGGGCACAGAGGTGAGGAAGGCCGTGATAACAGTGCCCGCCTACTTCAACGACAACCAGAGGCAGGCCACGAAGGACGCAGGCGAGATAGCAGGCCTGGAAGTTGTGAGGCTCGTCAACGAGCCTACGGCGGCCAGCCTCGCCTACGGGCTGGACAAGGCAGGCAAGGAGCAGAAGATACTCGTCTACGACTTCGGCGGCGGCACGCTGGACGTCACGATCATGGAGTTCGGCAACGGCGTCTTCGAGGTAAAGTCGACGAGCGGCGACACGCAGCTCGGAGGCACGGACATGGACAATGTCATAGTCGACTTTCTCAGGGCCGAGGTGAAGAAGAGCACTGGCCTAGACATAAGCAAGGATATACAGGCGCTGCAGAGACTCCGCGAGGCTGCGGAACGGGCGAAGATAGAGCTCTCGACCACGCTCGCTAGCGAGATAAACCTGCCGTTCCTCGGCATGGTGTCAGGCAAACCGATTAATTTCTCTTACTCGCTCACGAGGGCGAAGCTCGAGGAGCTCGTGCTGCCCATAGTGGAGCGCACGAGGGTACCTATGCAGCAGGCGCTCAAGGACGCGAAACTGGAGCCCAATTCGATAGACAAGGTGATACTCGTGGGCGGCCCTACGCGCATGCCCATAGTGCAGCGCTATGTTGAGCAGCTCTATGGCAAGAAGATAGAGCGCGGGGTCGACCCGATGGAGGCGGTTGCTTTCGGCGCCGCTGTGCAGGCCGGGGTGCTCACCGGCGAGGTCAAGGACCTCGTGCTTCTGGACGTGACCCCGCTTTCGCTTGGGATAGAGACTATGGGCGGCGTGTCCACGGTGCTCATTCCGAGGAACACTACAGTACCCATAAGGAAGTCGCAGATATTCAGCACTGCTTCGGACAACCAGCCTGCGGTTGACATAGTGATATTGCAGGGTGAGAGGCCTATGTCTAAGGACAATGTGAACCTGGGCAGGTTTAGCCTTACGGGCATACTGCCGGCGCCGAGGGGGGTGCCCCAGATAGAGGTGACTTTTGACATCGATGCCAACGGCATACTGCACGTTAATGCGAAGGACCAGAAGACGAGCAAGGAGCAGAGCATGCAGGTAGTGGCACCCAACAAGATGAATAGGGAGGACATAGACAAGAAGGTCAAGGAGGCCGAGGAGTACGCCGCGCAGGACAAGGAGGAGCTGGAGCGCGTGCAGTCAAGGAACGAGGCAGAGTCGATGGTCTACACCACCGAGAAGACGCTGAAGGACAACAAGGACAAGATACCCAAGGACGTGGCCGAACGTGTGGAGCAGGCGAAGAACGAGCTCAATGACGCCCTGGGCAAGAACGACGGCGTCGCCATAAGGGAGAAGCTCGAAAATCTCAAGGGCGTGCTCCAGCAGATAGGCTCCAGCGTCTACGGCAACGGCCAGCAGGGGCAGGGAGGGCAGGGGCCTGAATCAGGTCCCGGTGCGGGCCCGGGTCCCGAGGGCACAAGCGGCCCAAGCGATAGCGCTGACGCGAACTTCAGGGGATGAATGCAAAACAAGCGGTGAACAATGTCGGCAGATTACTACGGCACGCTGGGGATACCCAAGAACGCTAGCGAGGTGCAGATCAAGGACGCCTACAGGCGTCTGGTGCTCCAGTTTCACCCCGACAGAAATCCCGATCCAAAGGCGCAGGGGCGCATGCGCGAGATAAATGAGGCGTACGCGGTGTTGGGTGACCCACAGAAGAGGCAGCAGTACGACATGATGGGCCCTGGAGCATTCAACCAAAGGTTTAGCGAGGACGACATATTCCGCGGCTTCGACTTCGAGAGCATACTGCGCAGCTTCGGCATGAATATGTCAGACATCGGCGGCTTCGAGCAGATGTTCAGCGGCCAGCAGCACGCCGGCGCTTACCAGCAGCAACAGCTGAGCCTCAACATACCTCTGGCGGATCTTGAGAAGGGAGTAAACAAGACTATAGCTGTGCAGTACTACAAGCGCTGCGGCAACTGCAAGGGCAAGGGCGGGGAGCCCGGCTACAGGGATACAGGGTGCCCGGAGTGCAACGGCACGGGGACGGTTCGCAGGGGCGGCTCCAACTCTGCCTTCGGCTTTCCATCTTTCTTCATGATGACGAGCCCGTGCACCAGGTGCGGGGGCATGGGCGTAGTGCACGAGAAGGTTTGCCACGTCTGCAAAGGAAGGGGTCAGGTGCTTGTGAAGGAGAAGTTCAGAATACGCATCGACAGGGAAGATTGATCAGCCTATCTTTGCGCTCAGCCCCAGCCTGCTCCTGCGTATCACTGTAACAAGCATGAGCGCAAGTATCGCAGCCGCAGCTACGAAGAGCAGCGCCGCGAGCTGCCAATCGGCGGCGCCTGTGGCGAGTATGTATGCGCCCAGGCCAACGCATGCGAACGAGAAGAGTGGCGGTATCGCAGGCAGGGCCGTACTCCAGCGCTTAGATACGTACATGGAGAAGACGAGCCCGAAGCATGCGCTTGCCGTGAGCACCATGGCGAAGAAGTAGCTGAGGTAAGTCGTGTATGCACTCACAGCAAGCATGAGTGGTATCGCTAGGTCCCCGGCGCCAAGTGCGGAGAGCGACGGCAACGGTATTCTGCCGTGTTTCATGAGCTTCCTCAGCTCCCTGTTCTTCGTGCCCTTGAAGAGGCTAAGCATCCTCGATGCCTCTGCCTTCTTGACAGAATCCCTCGGCACGAGCTCCACCTCATAGCTCCCTACCATTAGTGCAGTGTTGCTCTGTATGCTGGCCTTGGCCAGGGTGAGCATGTGCTTCGTGACGAAGACGGCCACATAGTCATAGGCCGCCACCAGAGCCATCAGCACGAACGCGGCGATGAAGTTGAAGAAGAGGCCGAGCACCAGGCCCACGCCTATGCTTGATATTATGGCTGCAGTGTTCCTTAGCCATGGCCATTTGTTCTTGCCAACGACAATCGCCACTGCGCCCAAAGCGGCGGCGCCGACGGGCAGTGCAACGCTGTCGGGGAACGCAAAGGAGAGCACTATCAGGAACAGGTAGAACGATGCTATGCCAACCACTATCGCCTCCACTCCTCTGAATAGCATGGGCCCGTGCCTGGAGCGGAACAGGAGCACCATGACTACAGCAGCAGCAACAAGGTATGCGAAGTAGATGAACACCTGGTCTGAGATGCCGCCACCCGCTGCCGGGGTGGTCTGCACCACGCCCGGCGTTATCAGGTCGAAGGCGATGAGCATGCCGGCAAGCTGCACTATGAGGAAGAAGCCTAGTATGCTCGCGAGCTGCCTGTACTCTATGGATCTCATTGCCGCTACCCAGCAAATAGACAGTTTGCTCCTGTGTAAAGGTGACATCCTCCCACCGCTAAAGCGTGTGGGCTTCCTCCACATTTGATATTGTGGATACTTCATATGGAGTATGTTCTCGCTTCAGCGACCCGACTTGCGATTCCTGTTGAACCGTAGTGGCCGAATCTCCACGAGCGTGACTTCCGGCGTGTCCCGCCGTAGCTCTGTTGAGTATGTTCCTTGCAGCGTTGATGTCCCTGTCTGCGGAATACCCGCAGTCGCAACTAAAAGTCCAGTCGGAGAGGGACATTGCATGTTTCTGCCCACATTCGCTGCATGTCTGTGATGTATTCATTGGGTCTACCACCGTGATTCCCATCCCAGCCTCTTCCGCTTTAGATGAGAGTACTTGTATGAACCTGCTCCACGAGGCATTCTGTATGGACCTTGCAAGTCTGTGGTTTTTCAGCATGTTTGGAATGCGCAGTCCTTCGACTGCGAAAGAGGTATAGCCTGTAACAAGAAGGTCGCCGACTGCCTTGAAGACGAAATCGTTTGACTGGTTATTCACCGTCTGCCATTCCCTTTCGAGTTTCAGTTTCGCCCTGTCCCTCCTCTTCGACCCTTTCTCCCTGCGTGCAACTATTCTTTGCCACCTTGCGATATGCTTCTCCGCCTTCTTTGCGAAGTTCGGCTTCGTTATCTTCCTTCCGTCAGAGAGCATTGCGAATGTATTCAATCCCATGTCGATGCCGATCGGGTTCGTGTCCCTGACCTTCGGAGGCACTATCTCCGAAACCGTGGAGAAGACAGCATAGTAGTCTCCTGCCTCCTTCTTTATCGTCATAGTCTTTATTGCACCTTCGATTGATCTGTGGAGTTCAATCTTCACTCCGCCTATCTTCGACATGCGGAGCATGTGGCACTTCTTTTCCCTGTCGATGCGGAAGCCGAACTGCGGATATGTTATCGAAGTGTATCTGCCCTTCGCCTTGAAGCGCGGGAAGCCGATCTTTGCCTTCTTTCCTGCTTTTTTCTCCTTGACACGTCTGAAGAAGTTCTGGTATGCCCTCTGCAGCCTCACAAATACATTCTGTCTTGTCTGCGAGTAGAGGCGGTTGTATTCCCTGTTCTCTGAAATTGCCTCTTTCAGGAATCTGTTGAAGTTCGCCTTCTTTATCTCAAAGGATTTGGTCTTTTGGTATTCTGCCTTCGCCTTTTCGAGGAGTTTGTTGTATAGCAGCCTTGCGAGTTCTATCTGCTCATCTATCTCCTTCTGTCTCTTAGAATCAGGGTAAAGCCTGTATCGGTAGGCTCTTGAAGCATCCACATTTTCTTTTGCAACCTTCAAGTTATTATTCTTTTCGACGTTATATGCGACCGTGTTCATCTTCCTTTTCCGCCCTCGCTTTCATCCTACCCATAAATGACGTGGGTTTTCCCGCTCCTCTGAGATAAGCGTTTCGGGCGCTGCCGGATGCAGGCAGAGCCTCCTTCCTGCGCATAAAATCAATGTTAATTAAGGGGTTCTGCGCAAGTACTGGAGTGGATGGATGAGGACCAAGGCTGTAAAAAATGCAGAATCGGAAATATGGTCGCTTATCAGAATTAGCGATAGCAGCGAGCTTCCAAAGGGAACGCCGCACAGGCAGCTGCTATACTTTTCCGGGGCCGCCGCGGACGCGCTGAACGTTGCAATAGACACCAACGCCGTTGCGGGTACTCCTGATATAGCTCTGAACGACGGCGTGCAACCCCTGTACGTATTCGCAGACAAATATGAGGTCTTGATAGGCGTGTACCCGAACAGAGGGACCTCTTTCAAGGTGGTGGTGGCCGGCAGGGACGGGAATCCTATCTTTCTCGCCGAGGCAAGGAGGAAGCCTGTGGAGGTTAGTTCGCTAAACGAGGGCAAGAAGGCAGTGGAAAGGCTGAACGAGAAACTGATCGGGGCCACGCTGCTTTTCAACACCGGGTTCCTCGAGCAGAACGAACGCATGCACATGGAGATAGGCACAGGGGATGCACACAAATTGGGCGTAAAGAAATTTGAAAAAGGATACTATCGCGTTGCTGTGAACGGCGCCGGTTTCAAGGACAGCAAAAGGGCAAGATAGACATAAAAGGGAACCTGAACGTAATCTGCCTCAGGCCGCCCATGGCCGCGGATGTGAGGCGGGCATGACGGGATTTGGACCCGCAACCCCCT
>DAHVUT010000004.1 GCA_027328425.1 Microcaldota archaeon
TGTGAATTTTGCAAAATAAAGAACCCTTTAAATATAAGATACTACATAACTAATTGTAGCTTAGGGATGTAACGGGCCAACAGACATGGATTGTTTGAGGAGAACTAGAAACTGTTTTTAGGTGTGCTAAATGAACAATTATAAGAGCAACAAACTGCGCGCCCCCGCAACGCACCGCGCAGTTCATGCTTCTGTGCGTGCAAAGGCAGCTCGGGAGAGGAAGATGGCCATAAAGAAGATTGATGCCTACAGCAAGCACAAGCTTAATGCAAATACGGCTGCGCATCGTGCTCCGCGCGCGCGCGCCCGCACGGCAAGCAAGCCTAAACAGGCTCCTGTAATGAATGCAATACAGGTGCATACGCCTGATGTCAACGCGCTCCTTGAGAACGTTGTTTTCTCAGAGTTCATATCCAAGAACATAGGCAAGAAGGCAATAAATGTGGCTAAGATGCTGCCCGATTACCCTACTGACGAGAAGCTTGCCGCTGCTCTTGGCATAAAGATAAATGAAGTAAGGCGCATACTCAACGTGCTCGACAGCTACGGCATAGCACGCTACGATGCAAATAAGGACAGCAAAGGCTGGCTTACTTTCGTGTGGCACATAGACGCGGATAAGCTCGAGGAGCTGCACAATACAGTAATCAACGACAAGCACGAGGACAGCAGCCACAAGATGCCGGAGAACTGCAACGACTTCTTCTACTGCGTGAAGTGCTACGACGACCAAAAGATAATACTGCCTTTCGATGCCGCCTTCGAGGCTGGCTTCAAATGCGAGGGATGCAGCAAGGCGCTCAAGCAGATGAGCAAGGAAGAGGTTCAAGCCATATTTGTTCAGGAAAACGCTGTCAGCGTCGCCTGATCTCTACGATGCAACCTTCCTTTAGGGAAGGAAACGCTTCCGAAATCGACTAGATGGAAGCGCCGCCGCGTCTGGAGCGCATTCCTCACATCAGAAACCGAAACTCCGCCTGCGCGGATGCATGTTTTCATGCAGCGATTGCAATCTTCTTCTCATACTTCGGGCAGTCCTTGCCCATCGACCCTATCTTCTTTTGCGGTTGAGCGTCTGAACAACACAATCAAGATCTCCCAGAAATTCCACCATGCGCTTGCCTGCAGGAACCACGTACCGATACCCTGATGTTGCCTTGAGGAAGTGTGCTGTCTTGAGCGGCATGCCCCGGGCGTCCTCAGCCAGTTTGCTGCGGAGCTCAAACCAGCTCTTTTTGTCGGAGTTCACATCGACGACCGGGCCTCGCACAGCACATCTCTTCTAAAAGAAGCCGAGAACACCATAATCTTTTGAAATTTTACGTTAGGGGGTGCCATAAACCAGCCACTGGCTTAAGCCACAGTAAGCTTGGCGCGGCCTATAATGATTAGAAGCGTTCCCGTCGCATTTATACATTCGCAGTTGCCTCAGCGAGCGCTTCGAACTTCCAAAACCCCTATATACCTTCTACTTCAAAGTCAATAGCATAGCGAGGTAGGGTAGCCTGGAGTACCCGCCGGGCTCATAACCCGGAGATCGGTGGTCCAAAAAGTTTTCCTTGGAAATCCACCCCTCGCTATACACTCCACACTTCCACTATTCGCGCATCTTATCTTTTTATTAAGTATTAAAGATTAAAGGTTAAAGCAGGTATTAAATATCAATAAAAAGAGATAATACCGGAACATAGGGGTACTTGCATTGACGATTACTATAACAACAGAGTTGCTTTTCTCGATACTCCAGAAAGAGAAGTCAACAGGAGAACTCATACCACTGCAACATGACTTCTACTCGGAAGCCAGAAAATTTCTTGCTGTACTGGAGATGAATGTGCGCGACGACGAATCGAAGAATACGGCTGAAAATGCAAGGAATGTGTTTGCGATGCTCTGCGAGCGCAGAAGGCAGAAACTGCTGCTTTACATCGCCTATGGCAAGCAGCTGCCAGCGTCGCTCCCTGTAGTGGAAGAAGGCTTATATAATGAAATAATCAATGTACTGAATCAAACAGCGCAGAGGCCCAAACCTGCGAAGCTGAGGATTCTGGCTGACGTGCCTGAAGTGCTCACCAAGACTGGGAAGAAGATAGGCCCTTACAAGAAGGGTGAAGTGGTTGAACTCTTCGACAGCTCGGATGCCGAATTCGTTGCCGAGAATAAGATTGGCGAAGCAGTGACCTAGGCTTGCTGGAGCGCCTGCGCGGATGATTGCATGAAGATACAAAACCAAATTATGGCATACTGCCCATACTGCAACAAGCACACGCTGCACAATGTGAAGAACTACGCAGCCGGAACCCACCGCGGTCTGAGTGTAGGCACCAGAAGGCACGAGCGCGCAATACGCGGCTTCGTGGGCAGCGTAGAAGCGAAACTGCACCCGAAGAAGCTCGCGAAGAGGCAGAAGGTCATACTTACGTGCACTGTGTGCAACAAGAAGATAGAGCGTGTCATGGGCGGCAGGTCCAAGAAGAAGATAGAGATAAAGAGATGATGGGTGGTCTGAACGATAATGCCTAAGGCCCTTCCTGACAAGGGCGAAATCGTACTGATAAGGATAACAAAGATAATGCCCCATGGAGCGTACTGCGAACTCACTGAATACAAGCTCGATGCCTATTTGCCGATAAGTGAGATTGCCAGCGGATGGATAAAGAACATACACGAGTTCATAAAAGAGGGCCAGAGCGACGCCGCCAAGGTTGTTTTCATAGACCCTGTAAAGAGGGCTGTGGACGTATCTCTAAAGAAGGCAACGGCGAAGGAGAAGAAGGACAAGATAAACGAGTACACTCTGGAGAAACGCGCTGAGAAGTTCTTCAACAACGCGCTCAAATCCGCGCACGAGGAGGAGCAGGCCCCACAGATAAGGGCGGCCATCGCACAGACTGTGCAAACGTACACAGAGTTTCTTGAGCAGGTGCGCGAGGACAAGGAAGGGAAGGGGCTGTTGGGCAAGAAGCTGAAGGATGCGCTCAAGGACATAGTGCTGAAGAACTACAAACCCAAGGTGTATGAAGTGAGCTATTCACTGTCGCTCAGGTCTGTCGGCAGCAAGGGGACCATAAGCGTAGTGAAAAAAGCGCTCTCCGATATAGAGAAGGCAGGTGTAAGCGTGCTCTACGAGGGCGCCCCGCACTACAAGCTCACCGCGAAGGGTGATAGCTATCCGGCAGTGGAAGGCATGATAAAGCAGGCTGAGACCGCCCTGTCCAAATACCAGGCCAGCCTCTCTGCCGAACTGAAGAAAGAGGGTGCATAGCGCGAAGGAGACTATTATTTACTACAAGAAGACGAAGTTCAATGAGCCTGTGCTTATCGTGGGCCTGCCTGGCGTTGGTAGCGTCGGTAGCCTCGTGGCAGAGCACCTCAGGAGCCAGTTCAAGGCTAAGAAGTTCGCCACCCTTTACTCCCCGCACTTCCCATATCAGATAGTGCTCCTGAAGAACGGCACCTTCAGGATGATAACGAACAGGTTCTACTACATAAAGCGCGGCAACGGCAAGCGCGATGTTATGCTGCTTACTGGCGATGCGCAACCGCTCTCTTCAGAGGGGCAGTACGAGGTCAACGACAAGATAGTAGAGTTCTTCAAGCTCATGGGAGGCAGCGAGATATACACGATAGGCGGATTCAGCTCCGGAGCGCAGTACGTCAGGAACCCTAAGGTATTTGGCCTGGGGACAGACAGGCAGGCGGTTTCGCACATGAAGAAGCACGGCGTCACGCCTACAGACGCGCTCAATATGGCAGTGGTGGGCTCAGCCGGAATGATAGTTGCGTTCGCAAAGAAGCACAAAATGCGCGCGTCGTGCATACTTGGCGAGACGGGCGCGCTGGAAGTCGACGCCAACACTGCCAAGGCGGTGCTGCAGACTCTTGGCAAACTGCTCGGCATCAGTATAAAACTCGATGACATAGACAAGCTAAAGGCGGAAACCGAGCGACTGATGAAGGAGTTCGATGAAGCGCAGAAAGGTGCTGCTGGGCAGGGTCCCGACGGGTTGCCCAAGGGCACCGCCAGCTACATAAGGTAAATACGTCCTGTTCAATAAGCTGCGGGCGCACGTAGTCTAGCCTGGTAGGACAGTGCCTTCCCAAGGCACTAACTCGGGTTCAAATCCCGGCGTGCGCATATTTTGCGTCCAGCACCTAGCGATAGTGATTGGCGCGGCGCGGACAGCGCAGTTGATGGGATGCGCTTTTGCGTAGGCATGCACCCGGCGCATTGCGCCGCCCTCGAGCCGTTTGGGCTTGAAATTCGGCATGCACCAACGGATACTCCCCTGTGGGTGCGCAGAGTGCGATCTCTAGAAAACAAGAATCAGCGCGGCGCAGACAGCCGCGCCCGCTATTGCGCAGGCAAGATTTGAGGTGTACTTGTTTCCTACTCCCTTCTCCTCCCAGTATCCGAAGAGCGAGTCCACCAGGTTGCCCGCTACACCTGCAGCAAGGACCACGACTACCAGGATCAAGGCAGGGCTCCCGTACACGGCAAGCAGGCTCAGTCCTATGATCAGCGAGGCCACGGCGCCGCTTGCAAGGCCAAGCAGCGTAACCGCTCCAGACACACCCTTCTTCACACGCCTCAGCGTTACTAGCATCACAGGCTCCCCGTCCAGCACACCGAGCTCGCTGGCGAACTTGTCTGCTGATATTGCAGCGACGCTGGCAACGTACATGAGCACTATAGACTGGGGCTGCGCGAAGCCATAGTGCGAGTTGGCAAAGTAAAGCAACACTATCCCCAGCGGCGCAATTCCGTTCGAAAGCACATTCCTCCAACCACGCGAGCGCTCATACACGCCTATGCCCTTCTTCCGCCCCGCACCCACGTTCGTGACCACGGCAGCCATTGCAAGGAAAAGGAGCATATCAAGGAGGAAGAAAACACCGTAGTTTCCGCCCAGCATAAGTATCAATACGCCTAGCGCGACTGCGGCTGCGATTCCGTTCCTGTCCAACGTCAAAATGCCCGCCATTCTTCCATCTTTTTGGAATAAAGATAGTTTTTTAAGTTTAAAGAAACACATATACTTTAGGTTCTCGTACGTATCCTCTTCTGTGGGGATGTATGAAACTGGTCGCCTTGCCAGCATGCATCTGCATGCTGGCCTTTTCCTTAAGATTCATCGAGCGTTAATGCTGTGTGAGCAGTTAAATAACCAACCTGTGCCGCTGCCTGCGTAAGCTATTAAAGTTTGACATGA
This sequence comes from Microcaldota archaeon, assembly GCA_027328425.1. Lineage (GTDB taxonomy): Archaea > Micrarchaeota > Micrarchaeia > Micrarchaeales > CABMGC01 > JAJYVH01. The sequence goes on from DAHVUT010000004.1 coordinate 5,214, forward strand.
GCTATTGCTAGGGGGCTTCTTTGGCTAAGGACAAGAGTGTTAAGGAACTGGAGGACCTGCCGGGCATAGGGCCCACGTCCGCAGAGAAGCTGCGCTCCTCGGGATATGCGACCATAGAGAGAGTGGCCGCGAGCTCGCCCTACGAGCTCTCGGAACTCCTCGGCATAAGCGCCGAGAACGCGAAGAAGGCCGTTGATGCAGCTAAGGAGGCCACTAATATAGAAGTGCAGACAGGGGCCGATGTGCTCGAACGCAGGAAGGCGATAGGCAAGATATCAACAGGGGCGGCAGGCTTCGATGAGCTGCTTGGCGGAGGCGTGGAGACGAATGGCATAACGGAGGTCTACGGCAGGTTTGCGAGCGGCAAGACGCAGATAGGCTTCCAGCTTGCTGTGAACGTCCAGAAATCGATTGACAAGGGCGGCCTGGCCGGGGCTGTGCTCTTCATAGATACGGAAGCGACCTTCAGGCCGGAGCGAATCGAGTCTATCGCTAAGGCGAGTGGCATGAACGCGAAGGAGGTGCTGGACAACATATTTGTGGCCCGCGCAACCAGCACAGAGCAGCAAATACTTACCGCCGAGCGCGCTGACAAGCTGATACGTGAGAAGAACATCAAACTGGTCATAGTGGACTCGCTCATGGCGCTCTTCAGGTCGGAGTTCATAGGCAGAGGTGCGCTAAACGAGAGGCAGCAGAAGCTAAACGCACACATACACAAACTGCAGCGTCTGGCCGACACTTACTCTCTTGCCGTATACATAACGAACCAGGTGATGGATAACCCGGGCCTGCTCTTCGGCGATCCGACGACACCGGTGGGTGGCAACGTAGTAGCGCACGCTGCAACGACAAGGCTCTACATAAGGAAAAGCAAGGAGGAGAAGCGCATAATCAGGCTCGTGGACTCGCCCAACATGCCAGAGGGCGAGACTGTAATAAAGATAACGCCAGACGGGATAAAGGACTGAGCCAATGCCTGGCAAGGAACTTATGGAAATAAGGCACAACGTGTTCAGCCGTATCCTAGCTCGCGGCAAACTCCCCGGAATACTCCCCGAAGAGGTGCTATTCGGGCTTTCCGCCATACGGGGCGCGGATTTGGAACGCAAATCCTACGGCGCGGGCTCTCTGCCATCCATTCCAGCCACGCTATCCACGGGCAACGGAACTTTCTTTGTGAAACTCACTGAGGCGGCGCGTTCCTCCTTCAGCGAAAAGCAGCAGCAAACGCTATCATTCGACAGATGCACAGGCGTGTTCTCAATGCCCGGCCGTGTCTTGAATTATTCTGGCGGTGGCAAAGCACATGAAAACAGCGGAACTGACTAAGGGGTCTGTATGCTGTTCCTCGTAGGTCTCGGGCTCGGCAAGGACGATCTGTCGCTGTCGGCTATGGACACAATACGCCACTGCGACTTGCTTTTCGTAGAATCATACACCGCAACGCTGCCATCCGGCTATCTCGAACGGGTAGAGGCGCAGGCAGGGAAAAAGGCCGAAGCTCTAGCGAGGGGTGACCTGGAGGAGCGCGCCAAGGAGACGGTAGCGCTCGCGAAAGACAAGAACATTGTCATACTCGTTCCAGGCGATCCGTTGATAGCCACCACGCACGGCATACTTCTGAATGAGGCTAGGGGTCAGGGCATACAGGCAAGGGTCGTGCATGCGCCGTCAGTTTTCTCGGTGGTCATAGGCGAGAGCGGTCTGGACGTGTACAAGTTCGGGCCCACGGCAACTATCCCGTTCTGGCACGACAACTACAGGCCCGTCTCATTCCTGGACCTGATAGGCAGGAACCTGGAGGCAGGGCAGCACACTCTTGCCCTTCTGGACCTGGAGCAGAAGACGGCAAGGCCGATGCGCTCCGGGGAGGCAAAGCAGATAGTCGTGGATGCGCTCAGAGCCAATCCTAAAAGCAGCATAACCGCAGGCACAAGAATACTGCTGATTGCGAATGCGGCCAGGGACGACGCCCGCACGCTCTGCATCAGCATCGGCGAGCTTGACTCAGATGCGGCAAGGCAGCAGGACGGCAAGCTGCTCACGATAGTGTTTCCAGGCAAGACCAGCTTCGCCGAGGAGGAGAGCCTGTCTAGGATCTGCGCCCCTTCGGATCCCAGTACTTGAAAGTGTACACCAGGAATACGGAGCTAACCCCTTCCGCAAACCACATGCTTGCTATCCTGAACAGTATTACTACGGCTGCAGCAATCCCGAATGTAAGGCCATACGGAGTCAGGAACGCCACAAGGTAGCCTATCATCACAGCATCGCTTACGCCAAGGGCGCCGGGCACTCCGGTGACCATGCCCAAAAGGAGCGACGATGTGTATATGAAGATGATTGTGGGGAACAGGTCAGGGGTTAGCGGTATGCCAAAAGAGGCTATGACAAAGTAGAGGGCCAACCCCAAGAGCGCCACTGAGGGTATGGTGAACAGCATCGCATATGCGTACGTGCCCACGTCCAGGGACCTGCTGCTCTTGAAGTAGAGGTCACCCACTCCGAAGATCTTCTTCCAGAGCCTCTTATGCTGTAACTTTCTTTTGATCCACTCGTAGGGTGTCCTGGCATATATAAATACGAACGGAATCAGCAGTAGCGCAGCGATAACAACCGATATTATTGTGTATGTGTGGACAAGGAACGCGGCGATGAAAGACAGTGTGATGAACCCTAGGAAATCTGTGAATATGTCTGCTACAACCGCCGGGAACGTCTTGCCGAACTTCACGCCTGTGAGCCTGTTGAGTGTGTAAGAGACTACGCCCCTTCCCCACCTGCCCGGCGTTATGTCCATGGAGAACATCGACTGGTAGATCGCGAAGTTCTTGAAAACAGATATGTGCACGCCCAATTTGCTCACAAACATGCTCCATTTCGGAAAGCCCACCACAGTACTCGCGAAGACGCAAATCAGTGCAGCAGCGAAGTAGATTATGTTTACCGATGTAAGAGTAGCAAAAAACTTCTCAGGCCCCTCGTTTATCATTGCGAGCGCCGCTATGACTACGAACATGATTGCGCTTAGGCCGAGTATGGTAAGGACAACGGCCCTCGCCCTAGCTATCCTCCTGCCTAGTCCGCTGCGTTCCATCGAAACAACTATGTGAATTGATTTAACCTTATTAAACTGCCGCAGTAGTTTATAAAGCAGCAAACCCCAAACATGCTTGTGTTGACGTGCTGCAGCTCAAACTAACACGCAGCAACGGTGTAGTCGTCTCAGATCCATCGACAAAGGACACGCTGCTCCGCGGTTTCTATGGCAGGCAGAGGAACGGAGTGCTCGAGCTCCAGCCTGAGGAGGCGCTCTACCTTATGGATGTGCGGAACGCAACTCTCGGCTCCGGGACGAAATCTCTCTCGTTCAACGAGCTTGCGGCAATGTATTGGCGCACCCCGAAGTTCATGGCGCGTTATTTCACCTACAGGGACTGGCGTGTCCGCGGTCTCGTGGCCTCAAACATTGGTGCGGTGCACAGTGGCAAGGCAAGGATCAAGGCGGGCAGGTACGCCGCGGTGAAGCTCAGGCTGCCTAAGGGGAAAATCACAGGCACTTTCTTCAAGAACGACCTCATGTCTGTGCTCGACGATACGAAGGTGAGCAAGACGCTCTATGGGAAGCTGTGGTTCGGCCAGTACGGCTCCTATAAGGCGTCTGGCATAGGAAGCATGAACAAGCTCGATGTATACGAGACGCTCTTCCTGTTGGATTCGGGTATGCTGTCGCTGCGGAACGTGACGAGGAATAGGCTTGTCGCTTACGCCACCATGAGGCGCAGGGACTTCCCGAGCCTCTATGCGGTCTACGCGGATTGGAGGAAAAGGGGCTATGTGGTCAAGACAGGCTTCAAGTTTGGCACGCATTTCAGGCTCTACGTGCCGGGCGCGAGGCCTGGGGAAACAGGCAACGGGGAATGGTTGCACTCCAGGCACGTTATACAGGTGTTCGACAAATCGTCGCGCGCCCTGATTTCGGAGTGGGCTAGGGCGATAAGGGTGGCGCATTCGGTAAGGAAGACGTTCATACTGGCCATTCCCGGCGTATCGGTTGCAGTGCGCAAACCGATAGACTTCGCGCTGTACTACAGGCACGGCGGCGATGCCGACACTCCAAACGACTCCAGGCCGGCGTTCGCAATGCTTTCACTAGGCGAGGAGGAGTACATAGGGGGCAGGGAGCTAGCCGGCGCCATAAAGGAAGCGCAAAGGCTCGGTATGAAGCTACTGCTCGCCATAGCCGACAGGGAAACGGCAGTTACTTACTACAAAGTGAGTAGAGTGAGGCTGCGCGGAAGCAGGAACGACTACTTCGAGATTGAGTGGATGCAGCCTTGATTTTAAGCCGCAGGAACAGTTTCTGCATAGTAGGAAACGATAACGCAGCATAGGAAACAATTTTTAATATGTGCTTTGCATAGTTCAGTGGCGACAAAGGCGTTAGGATGAAGATATCTGAAATATACAGGATGGATATTTACAGCGACGGCGGAGAGTACCTGGGCGAGGTGCAGGACGTCATACTCGACCTGGAGAAGGGAGAAGTGAGCAGGCTGCTGATGATGCCCATGAAGGGCATGCGCGGCGACGTGAAGAAGATGCTCATGCAGAAGAGCGTGCTCTACAAGAGCGTGAAGAACGTGGGCGACGTAGTTCTCGTGTCCGCGCCTTCCAGGATTCAGGAGAC
>DAHVUT010000007.1 GCA_027328425.1 Microcaldota archaeon
AGGTTACCAGGTATGCGGAACCTCTCGTAGATGCCGTGGATGGAGCCTATCACACCTTCGCTGTCCATGCTGCGCAACTAGACCGGGCTGACGAAGAGTATGTTGCCTCCCCTCAACAGTATTGTGCCGAGCTTTGACTTCGACGCTCCGTCGTCGCCCAGCTCCTCAGCCTCATCGAGCACTATGTTCATGTGAGCGTCGAACGACGATACAGTGCCTCTTATACCGTCTCCGCTCTTCAGCCTTATCATTACCTTCTTGCCTATCGTCTTGTTCAGCAGATCGAAAGGCCTCTCTTGCTGCATAAAATCAACCGACAAAGCGCAAAACTAATCAATCCTTCTCCTTCTTACCCCTGGTGGGCTCGTGCGTGTTCTTTATTGTGAGCTTCACAACACCGGTGCCGAGCGGTATCTGCTTGCCGATGAGTATGTTCTCCGTTACGCCGCGCATGTAGTCGGACTGGCCGAACGCTGCAGCATTTATAAGGTGCTTGACCGTCTCCTCAAATGCAGCCTTGGCGAAAACGGATTCCTTGCTGCCCACGAGGCCGTGCCTGCCTATGCTCTTTATAGAGCCGCTCGCCGTCATCGCATCTGCGACCAGCGTTATATGCCTGTCGCTCACAGTTATGTCCTGATCCCTGAGCGTCTTCGCTACCTCTGACACGAGCACGTTCCTTGCTGCCTCAACGCCGAAAACCCTGTACGCTGCGAACGCATCGTTCGTGTAAACTCTTGCAGGGTCAACACCCTCCACTTCGAGCACGGCATCCACGCCGTTGCCCATGGCATCTATGTAGAATTCGCCTGTCTTCTCGTCCTGGCTCACCGTGGCCCTGCCGACCCCTTCTATACCATTTATGAGCGTCTTCGCCGCCTTTACCGCTATGGTCCTCACTTCCTTCAGATTCTTGGTGTGCGTGTGTAATATCACGTTCCCATGCTCGCCGACCCTGGCCTCAACGCCGAGCTGCTTCGCCAGCTTCGCGGACACCTGACCCGGCGTGAGCTCGGCTATCTGCATCGACTGCTGGTTGAGCAGCACCAGTATCCTGCCCTTGGCGAAGTTTTCCACAATGCGCCTCATTATGTCCTTGAGCCGTATCTCACTTATCCTCTTCGCAGTCTCCTCTGCCTTCGGAAAGCTCTTCGCGTAGCTCTCCTTGAGCATTATGCGCATGAGCGGCGACGACGGCGCCTTCTTCGCGTCGAGCAGCTCTATTATCCTCGGGAGCCCAGACGTGGCTATCGCCGCATACGACGCTATGCCCGCGAAGTGGAACGTGCCGAGCACCATCTGCGTGCCCGGCTCTCCGAGCGACTGCGCTGCCACCATGCCCACGGGCTCACCCGGCTGAACTTCAAGGTTGATTCTCTTATTCTGCATAGCGTCATTCCTCTTTCTCAAGCTTGGCCATCTGCACCCTCGTGGGGTCTATGCCATCGCCTCCATATATGGTCTGCACCATGTTGTTGCCCACATCCCTCACGCTCTTGTCGCTCGCCACATAGTAGTCCTGGAGCGCGTTTGCGAGGCGCCTCTGCAGGTAGCCGCTCCTCTGCGTAACAAGGCCCTTCTGCATTATGCTGCCCCTTCCGGCTATGGCATGCATCATCAACTCCACTGGCGCGAGGCCGTCGACGAACCCCGATTCTATGAAGCCGTGAGCGTCAGCATTGCTGTCCCCTGCCTTCAGGTGCGGTATGACGCGCCTGCTGTAGTAGCCGCGTCTGACCCTGCTGCCATCCCTGGCCGTCTGCTGGCCCAGGAACATGCTCATCTGCTCCATGTTCAGCACGTTGGCCCTGGCCCCGGAATTGGCCATGAGCATCGTTATGTTGTCCTTCGGCACCCGCTTGTTGAGCTCCTGTATGGCCCTGCTCCTCGCCATGTCGAGCTCCACCACTATCATCTGCTCGAGCGACTGCCTGAGAGTGAGTCCGAGGAGTGGCTCCAGCTTCTTGTCCTTGTACTGCTTTATAAGCTCCGCCACCCTCTTGTGCGTGGCCGCGAGCGTGTCCTCCTTGCTCTTCAGCGTACTCTCGGTGCCCAGGTACTCCTTCACTCCGAGCGAGATGCCTATCATAGTTGCGTAGGCGTATGAGAGCCTCGACGACTTCGCCATGAACTCGCGCAGCACGTCGAATCCGTACTGCATCGCTATCGTCGCGAAGAGCCTGTTGCTGGCGCCGCCTCCGTACGCCTTCTTGTCTATCGTCCCCTCAATCAGCTGCCCCTTCCTTATGGACACACGCTTGTCACCGGTTCCGTACTCCAGTGTGAGGTCCTCCGGCAGTAGCATCGAGAATATGGCTCTGCCAGAGTACGTGCCATCACGTTCCTGTTTTGGCAGGCCCCTTATCTGGGCGGTGCTCAGCAGGTAGCTTGCATCCTCCTTGCTCAGCCTTGTGCCTTCCTGCGTCAGCATGAAGAACGCTATTATGCTGTCCTCGCCGTTGGCCATTATCACTATGCCGTCCCTGGGCGAGAATATCTGGTATTGCACCTCCATCAAGTGCCTCGCTTCTGCCTGCGACTCCAGAGTCTGCGGTATGTGCAGGTTCATCTCGTCCCCGTCGAAGTCGGCGTTGTACGGGAACGTAGCAGGGTAAGCTATCCTGAACGTCTTACCAGGCAGCACCCTTACCCTGTGCGCCATTATGCTTATCCTGTGCAGCGAAGGCTGCCTGTTGAAGAGCGCCATGTCGCCGTTCTGCAGCTGCCTCTCGAGCACGTAGCCCGGCCTGACTTCCTTGGCCAGCTCCTCCTTGTTCGCCTCAAGGACACGCTTGCGCTTGCCGTCCGGAGCTATCACGTTGAGAACCATCGGGTACTCCTTCCTGTCCAGCAGCGCCTTAGCCGCCTCGAAGTTCCACTCGGTGACGTAGAACGGCACTGTCATAACCTCCGCTATAGCCCGCGGCACGCCCACCTCGTCTATGTCTATGGCGGGCTCCACGCTGATCACTGTCCTCGCAGAGTAGTTGACCCGCTTGCCCGAGAGGTTGTACCTGAAACGGCCCTCCTTGCCCTTCAACCTCTGCGCCAGCGTCTTCAGCGCCCTCCCGCTCCTGTGCCTCGCCGGCGGTATGCCCGCGGTCTCATTGTTGAAGTACGTGGTTATATGGTACTGCAGCAGCTCCCAGAGGTCGTCTATGATTATCTGAGGCGCGCCAGCGTTTATGTTCTGCTCGAGCCTCTGGTTTATGCGCATTATGTCCACGAGCTTGTGCGTCAGGTCGTCCTCGCTCCTCTCCCCGGTCTCCAGGGTTATGCTTGGCCTGGTCGTCACCGGCGGCACAAGCAGCGTAGTGAGTATGAAGCTCTCGGGTCTGCTTACTCTGGGGTCTATGCCCAGCACGGCGAGGTCGCTGTCGCTCACCTTGATGAGCATGTCCTTGAGCTCGTCAGGCTTCAGCCTGCGCTCGCCCAGGTAGAAGTAGGTAGGCATGGAGAATTTCAGCTTCTCCTGCACTGTGCCGCAGTGCGGACACTTCTTTACGCCCTTAAGCTTCCTGAGCATCGCCTGCTCCACGTGCTTGTCTCCGGCGTCACCATTCTCCTGGATGGGCTCGTCGCTCTCCAGCTCCTTGCCAGTCTCCTTCTTGAATATGGTGAGCTGCTCATCGTTGAGCAGTATCCTGTGGCACTTCTGGCACGTTGCCTGGAGCACCATGTATATTATCTTCGCGAACTCGGCGTGCACGACGGGCCTAACCATCTCTACGTGGCCGAAATGCCCGGGGCAGACTTTCGCCCTGCCGCCGCATGTCTTGCACACCAAGCCAGGGTCCACCACTCCGAGGCGCTGGTCCAACAGGCCACCGTCTATCGGGTAGCCGTCTTCGTTGTACGTGTCCGGCACTGTGAGCTTGGCCACGCTCATGCGCTTTATCTGCTCCTCTGAAAAGACACCGAACTTTATCTCCTTTATTACCTCTGCTTGTAGCGTCATTCCTCCACCCTTATCTTTGGACTTATGTGCAGGCTCTTTATCTCGTCGAGCAGCAGCTTGAACGCGTAGCTTATCTCCACGTCCACCAGTTTTGTGCTTCCGCAGAGCGGGCAGACGTTGGCGCGCTTTGCGAAGTCCCTGTAGCCTGTGCTTCCGCAGTCCCTGCACACCAGTATGGGAGCCTTGTCGCTCTGGTCCAGCATCCTCTCCTTGACTGCCATGCTGGCTCCGTAGCCGACCAGCACGTCACGTTCCATCTCACCGAATCTGAGCCCTCCGAGCCTTGCCTTGCCCTCTGTGGGCTGGTGTGTGAGTATCTGCACAGTTCCCCTGCTTCTGACCTGTATCTTGTTGCTGACCATATGGTGCAGCCTGTTGTAGTAGAGCACGCCAGTGAAGAGCTTGGCACCGAATGCCTTGCCTGTGACGCCGTTGTACAGCGTCTCCTCGCCAGACTTCTCGAAGCCGTGGGCCTCCATCACCCTGCCGTACTCCTCGACCCTGCTCCTTCCGCGCTGCGTAAATGAAGTGCCGTCCTGCCTCGTGCCCTTGAGCGCGCCTGCCTTCGCCCCGAAGGCCTCAAGCAGGTAACCGAAGGTCATCCTGCTCGGTATGGCGTGCGGGTTCAGTATCAGGTCTGGCTTTATTCCCTGCTCTGTGAAAGGCATATCCTCCTCGGGCACGACGAGCGCCACCACTCCCTTCTGCCCGTGCCTGCTGCCGAACTTGTCACCTGCCTCTGGTACCTTTATGCTCCTGACGCGCACCTTGACTATCTTTGTGGCGCCGGGGGACTCGCTGAATATAACGTCGTCGACTATGCCCATCTCTCCGGGCTTGAGCGCGACCGAGTCGTCGCGCATCTTCTCCTCGAGACCGCCCGTGCCTATGCTCTCCTCCAGGAATCTGGGCGGGGCCACCTTGCCTATCAGCACGTCACCCTCGCTCACCTGGGTCTCGGGCTCTATGACACCGTCCTCGCTCAGCTTCGAGTATGCATGCTCGCCGAGGTAGCCCTCGGTGGTTGCGGGCGGTATCTTGAACACGTCCTTCTGGCCGCCAGGATACCTGCGCTCCTCGTCCGAGTACGTCTTGAAAAACATGCTGCGAGCGAGACCCCTGTCAACGGCGCCTTTGTTGAGCACTATTGCGTCCTGCATGTTGTAGCCGTAGTAAGTAGCCACAGCTACCACGAAGTTCTGCCCGGATGCGTGCTTCGACATCTTCACAGACTCATACGTGGACGTGGTCATCATGGGCGCCTGCGGGTAGAAGAGCACGTATGCCCTCGACTCGTACCTGAGGTTGAAGTTGGTGGCGTAAACTCCCTGGGCCTGCTTTATGTAGCTGGCCGACATGAGCTCTCGCGGCGCCGCGTTCGTCTCCGGGAACGGACTCGTGCTAATCGTGAAGCCGAAGACAGATGCAGGATCAGCCTCGAGGTGCGTCGTGTCCTGGCTTATCTCGCTCTCGTCCATCGCGACGAGCGCATTCTCCTCCTCCTCAGCATCGAGGAACTCCACTATGCCGTTGCGCACAATATAGTTGAAGTCAATCTCCTTCTTGTCGAGCTTCTCGAGCAGCTCCTTCGTGAGCCTGCTCCTGCCGCCCTCGACTATTACGTACGGCTTCCTTGCCCTGCCCCTGTCCGCGTTGACGTGCACTTCATTGAGCTTCTTTATGTAGGCCACGTTGACCTCGCCGGATATGAGCCCCTTCCTTCGCATTGCCCTTACTTCACTCACATAGGCCAGGGGCTCGGCCACAACGCCGATGCTCCTGCCGTTGAGCAGTACATAACACTTCGTGCTGACTTGCGCCTTCGCCATCTAATCCACCAGCCCCTTTATCTCCTTCAGCCTGCCCTCCACCTGGTTCTCCTCAGCGCCCACGCTTATCTTGGCCATGATCGCCAGATATTTCGTCAAGCCCACGTCGAGCCCTTCGGGAGTCTCTATCACGCATATCTTGCCCCACTGCGTGCCGTGCACGTCTCGGGCGTTGAAGTGCGGGTGCCTCTTCGCTAACGGCGACTTTACTCGCCTGAGGTTCGCCACAGCACTCGTCAGGTTTGTCCTGTCCAGCACCTGTGATATGCCTGTCTGGCCGGCAACCCATGTGCCTGTGCCCATGGCGTAGAGTATCTTCTCTGTCATAGTCTCTGGGCTTATTATAGTAGGTATGCTCAGCTTCCTGCCTCGCGCGCTGGCGCGCTCTATCTGGTACTTGACATCCTTCACAAAGAACTTGAACGCATAAGCGAAGAGTTCCTCCATGAGCTGGCCAGCGAACTTTACGCGCTTGTTCGCATAATGATCCTTGTCGTCCACACTGGCTAGGTTGTTGGCAGTCATGCTGACCCTGCGCGCCATCTGGATCAGGTACCTGCCCTTCTCCTTCCTGCTCTCGGGCGTCATGCCTATGTGGGGCAGCAGGTACGTGTCGAGCTGCGTCTCCGCCTTCTTCGCCTGGTACTCCTTGGCCTGCCCCGGAGCGGAGAACTTGCCGAGCTCCAGCAGCGCCTCGCTTGGCCCCATGTCCTTGGCCTCGCTCAGTTCCATGTTTAGCAGCATGTCGTTCTTGTAAACGAGCAGGTCGCTGGTGTTCTCTATCGCCTCGTTGACGGATATGCCGAGCGCCCTAAGCAATAGCACGAAGCCTACGGGCTTGTGCAGCGTTGGGAACTCGACGTTCAGCATACCATTCTGGTTCCTCACCACGGAGGTAGGCGCCCTGAAGCCAGGCGCGGTGGAGAAGACCTTACCCACCACCTCTGTGTCGCTGCGCTCCTTGCTGACTATGACCCTGTTGGGCGCTATGTCCTCGAGGCCTATGAGAACGCGCTCTGTGCCCTTGATTATGAAGTAGCCGCCCGGGTCATCCGCGTCCTCGCCGTTCTCCACTAGCTGGTTCTTTGTCATCGTCCTGAAGTGGCAGAGGCTGCTGCGCACCAGCACGGGCAGCTCGCCGATGAATACCTCTCCGTACGATGCCTCTTTCTCTATGCCCCTTATCACGGGCACGAATTCCAGGAACATCGGAGCCGCATACGTCAGGTTCCTCAGCCTGGCCTCATTCGGCAGTATGAAGCGCCTCGAGCTGTCGGCCTCGATGACCGATGGTTTGTCGAGCCTTATCTTGCCAAGCTTCAGTGCAAAACCCTCGACGCTCGGCTCTATGAGGCCCTGCTGGTCTATTATCTTCTGCAGGTCCGTTGCGACGAACCTGTTGTAGCTCTCTATCTGGTGCTGGACCAGCGAATTTGACGCAAGGAACGATTCAAGCAGTACATTCTTCGACATGGGCACCACTATTCCTCCACTACCTGCCTGTAATACCTGTATTTCTTTCCGAAGTCGTTCCTGTCTATCTCCACTATGTCCCCTGGTTTGGCGCCGAGCGCAACGGCTTGAGGGTCGGTGCTGAATATCTTCGGCAGGTTCGACGCTGTGAGGCCCAGCTTCTTCATCAGTGCATTGGCATCGCTGACGCTCAATACTTTGTGCTGTGGGACAAGCTCGTTCGCAGGCCTATTCAAAAACACCACTTAACTGAAAAAAGATCGGGCTAGCTAGACGCAAGGAGTACAGCATAGATTTAAGTGTGAAACATTTATTAATTAGTATTCAGGAGCGGAACTTCCGCTAAAAAGCAACCTTTCAGGCATGCGAAAGCGGTTATCGCAAAAAGTGGTTTTTGATGGAGAGGAGAATCGAGGAAAGGATTGGCAAGGTAGAGGAAAGGGCCAGGAAGGTGGAGGCTGACAAGGCATGGGAGCCGGGCAAGACAATGAGGTTCATCGTGGCTGTGTTCACACATATGGCAATAGGCGCCTACCTGCTTGCAACAGGCACACTGAATGCGCTGCTCAATGCGGCGGCGCCCACCATAGACTTAGTGCTCTTCGCGCTGACGCTGCCCTATTTCAAGAATCTTGGGATAGACAAGGTGTACAAGGGTCACCGACATGCTAGTGTTGGGCATAGAGAGTAGCGCGCACACCTTCGGAGCAGGCGTAGTGGAGCGGGGCAGGGTGCTGGCCAACGAGAAGCGCATGTACAGAGTAGGCACAAAGGGCATGATACCCGCAAGAGTAGCGGAGCTGCACGCGAAGAACGCTGCGCCTGTGATAAAGGAGGCGCTGGATAAGGCAGGCATAACCACAGAGGAAATTGAAGGTGTGGGCTACACGAAGGGCCCTGGCATGGGGCCCTGCCTGCAGGTCGGCATGCTGGCAGCTAAGACCATTGCGAGCTCGCTCCATATTCCGATAGTGCCCGTCAACCACGCTGTGGCGCACGTGGAGATAGCCAAGAAGGAGGCAAGGCTGAAGAATCCTATAGCCCTCTACGTGAGCGGCGGCAACTCGCAGATACTCAGGCTCGGTGAGAAACCAAACAGGCACTACGCGGTGCTCGGCGAGACCTTCGACATAGGCGTGGGCAACATGCTCGACGCCTTCGCGAGGAACATAAAGCTAAACCCGGCGTGGGGCTCCACGGTGGCAAAGGAAGCGAAAGGCGGCAGGTACGTGCCTATGCCCTACACAGTAAAGGGCATGGACTTCTCGTTCACTGGCCTGCTCACCCATGCCTCGGGATTGGCTAAGGAGAAGAGCAATAATGATTTGTGTTATTCCATACAAGAGACGGCATTCGCAATGCTCTGCGAGGCGACGGAGCGGGCACTGCTGATGGCAAACGGCAGGGAGCTGTGCGTATGCGGTGGCGTTGCACAGAGCGAGAGGCTGAAGGAGATGCTTGCAGGTATGTGCAGGGAGCACGGGATAGTGTTCGGCTATGCAGGAAATGAGTACAACGCAGACAATGGGGCCATGATCGCCTACGTGGCCGAGAGGCTGCTTGAGAAAGGGGCAAGCGCGAAGTTACGGGACTGCGACGTGAAGCAGCGCTACAGGATAGAGACCGCGATGGTGCCGTAGGTGTTTGCATGAGGAACGGGATAAGGAGGATAGGAGAGGGCGCGGAGGCGCAGATCTTCGAGACAAGCATGTTCGGCACCGACGTAATAGCCAAGATAAGGCAGCCCAAAGCATACAGGATAGCCGAGCTCGACAGGGAGCTGAGGAGGAGCAGGACACGGAAGGAGGCGAAGGCAATGCTCAGGGCAAGGAACAATGGAGTGAATGCGCCTGCCCTGCTGGCGCTTGGAGAGTACTCAATATACATGGAGAAGACCAGGGGCAGGCTGCTGAAGGACGCCAAGCCCGGGATCGGCATCTACGCGAAGATAGGGAGCGAGCTGGCGAAGCTGCACGATGCGGACATAGCCCATGGAGATTTCACTCCGGCAAACATAATGCTGCACGGCAATGGGGTCTGCATTATAGACTTCGGCCTGTCCGACATAACAAAAAGCGTGGAAGACAAGGCACTGGACCTGCTGCTGGTGAAACGGGCGGTAAAGAAGGAAGAGTTCAAGGCGCTGCTTTGTTCCTATATCAAAAAGTACGAAGATTCAAGGCAGGTGCTGGACAGGCTTGCGGACATAGAGAGGAGGGGCAGATACCAGACAAGGACGCTGGCATGATTACGCGGTCTTGAGATTAACCTATTTGTAGGAGGCGTGTTCGTCGGTCAGTTTGAACCTGGCCCTTGGGCAGGCGGAAGGGAGCATCTATACTCACCACACCAGGCTTGGCGTCGAGCGACGCCTTCAGTGTGTCGCTGGTAGTATGCAGGGCAAGAGTCCTGCAGCTCACGCCCTCGTCCATGAAGCAGAGGCCTGCAGTGCGTTTCCCGCTGCCAGCGATACCCAGGCCCACTACGCGCAAGCAAGCGCCGCTAGAGCTCTCCTACCCTTCGCTTCTGGGCGCGCTTGAGCCTCTTCCTGCGCTTCTTCACCCACTTCCAGCGCATGCGCCCCTTCTTCTTCCATTTGCGTGGTATGCTTCCCAAATGAGCACCAGTCTTAAGCAGCTTATTTATTACTACCTATAATATAAAATGTCGTTTGATGGTGCTGCGTTGCAGAAAGGCATACTCGTATATGTGGCAATTTTTGTCATTCTCGCGATAGTGGCATACGCCTTCTACCAATCCTACTCTGGCCCGAAGACGACCACCACATCCGTCAGCACGCAGTCGAGCACACTCACGAGCACCGTAAGGGCGCATGGCGCCAGCACAGTGATGCCCCTGAACTTCAGCACCACTACTGTGAAGTACAGCAGCTGCATAAGCGCCAACGCCACAGAGCCTATAGCGAACGGCAACTTCTCCACTGGCACCTACGCTTCGTGGAACACTACAGGCACTGGCTTCGGCACTGCGCCATTCAACCTAACTTACGCGAACGACAACAACGAGTACTACAGCGCCCCGTGGAGCGGCTACAACGGAATGTTTGCGGCAACCACATACACCAGAGGCCTGTCCGTGGCTCCCGGTAACCTGACATCCGATGCTTTCACTGTCATCGAACCCTATCTTGACTTCAGGATAGTATCATCGCAGAGCTCGTCGCTCTACGTGCAGGTACTGAGCAACGGCAGGCCCGCGATAACGACGCACTACAACACATACACATCGCCCTCCGGCACCGCCAACCCGGCGAGCACATTCGTCAACGCCAGCATACCTATAGCCAGCCTGCTCTGCAGAAACGTGAGCATAAGGGTGGTGGCCGGCATAACGGGCAGCTCTGCAAACGGAAAGGACTACATCGCGGTTACAGGCTTCTACATGGGCAGTGCACCGGACAAGGGCACCACGCAGCCGGTCAACCAAACCATAAACGCCACTACGTAGCCGGTGCATGAATGAAGCTGACCGCAGACTCCCGGATGGAGCTCTTGACAGCCTTGGAATTCCTCAGCGGCTTCACCAACCCCGGGTTCGCTTCGCTCACCAAGCTAGAATTCGAATACAAAACGGACTTCGTGGATCATTTCTCGCCCTACAGGAACGGCCCTGCGATGAGGCGTTACACCAGGATGTGCAGCGGAGGCTTCCCTCTCAACATATCTGGGACGATGATGTTCGGCCTGTCGGAACCGCCAGAACTTGGGGCGCTCCGCCAGCCCATCGAAAATAAGGAGCTTTTCGAGGAGTTCGCTGGCGTGGCCAAGGAGTTCTCGGAAGAGACAGACTTCGCCGCATTCTTCGAAGCACACGAAAGGACGTTTGCCGCAGTGGAAAAAGCGGCGAGGGCCGAGATAAAGGATAGGGACGTGGTACAGCAGGTAGAGGAATACTATGGCGCAAGGCTGGACAGCTACACAGTGCTGCTCACACCGCTCTTCAGACAGGGAGGCAATGGCTTCCGTATAACGCAGAAGGACGGGGGCTACGATGGCTATGCGATCATAGGCCCGACAGATGTCAATGATTCTTTGCCTTACTTTGGGGCGCAGGAGCAGGTGCCCACGCTGTGGCACGAGTTCGGCCATCACTTCGTGGAGCCGCTGTCCGAAAGGTATGCGGGCGAGCTCGAGCGCAGGTTCTCCAGGTTCCGCTTTTCGGCGTGGGGCTATGCCGGCTGGTGGAACATGATTAACGAGTACATCATACGCGCGGTGAGCAGCAGGATCTACATGCGCAGGAACGGCGATGAACGCGTGCTGCGATGGATGAAGGACGAGGAGAAGGGAGGCTTCACGTGCATGACGGGCCTCTATCGCTCCCTGGAAGCATACGAATCGGACAGGGAAAAATACCCTATGTTTGCCGACTTCTATCCTGAGGTCACCAAGAAGCTGGAAGAGCTCCTGAGCAAGCAACAGTAATAAACGAGTATCTTACACCCGAAGGCGGGCGCTCTCAAAGCTCACCGCAATAAACGCAAATGGGTTCTTGCCATCGAGGCGCCGCAATTCAGCCCCTGCACGGCAGGAAACTCAGCCAAGCGCTATAATCAAGCATGGAGATTCAGGAACGCTTCAGGCTTTCTTGACGTTCTTAGCTCTTGGCCCGCGTTCGCCCTCCTCGACTTCGTACTCTACCACGTCGCCGACCTCCAGTCCGGCTCCGCCCACTATCGCTGAGGTGTGCACGTACACATCCTTGCCGTCGTCTCCCGTGATAAACCCAAAACCACGTGCCGCATTGAACATCTTCACTTTCCCTTTCATCACATCACATCTTTCAATATTGCTTTGGAAGGAATAGTTTAAGATTCTGTCTCCTGCTGCTGCGCGAGACGCATGAGGCCGAAAACCAAATAATGCGCATGAAACTGCGCGAAGGAGCCCTGTCTTGGCAGGGCCTGCAGCCTTACAGCGCCTCTCCTCTGCACCAACAACCTGAGCCTATGCGTTGCGCTCACCTTCCTCTTCTGTACAATCCGCCACGGTAACCGCCGTGGTTCCTTTCGCCCCCATAGTACCCGTGCCCTCCCCCGCGCCAACGCGAACCGCTTTGACCGCCTCGCCTTTGCCCGCCCCGGCCTCTTCCGCGCCCCAACAGCCTGATGCCTGCGTACGGCGCTATGTCCAGGCTGATCTGGCCCATCTGCACATTGTTCTCGTGCCCTATGACACCGATTAGATGCCTCTCGCCAGGGCTTACTATAGTAAACGCTCTGCCGTCGGCAGCCATCCTTGCCGTCCTGCCCACCCTGTGCACATAAACGCTAGGATCGTCGGGCACGTCAAAGTTGATTATGTCAGAGATGCCCGCTATGTCTATGCCCCTTGCGGCAATATTAGTTGCCACCAGGAACCTGCCCTTCTCGGCGAACTCCCTGAGCGCGCGCTCCCTCTTGGCCTGCGTCAACCCGCCGTGTATCGGCATGGCACCGATGCCTTGCCCGGAAAGCGTCTCGCAGACCATGTCTGCTACGCGCTGCGTCTGCACGAATATTATCGCCTTCCTCGGGTTGTACTTGTTTATGTACGCGAGCAGCGTCGCAAACTTAGTTTCGCGGTCCGATTCAGCGTAGAAATGCTTTATCTGCGTCACCACAGGCTCCTGTTCGCTGCCAACGCTTATGTGCGCCGGCTCGTTCATGTGCTTCCTGGCTATGCCTATTACCCTCTGGGGCATCGTGGCCGAGAAGAGCAGCGTCTGCCTCGTCTTAGGCGTCTTCGAGAGTATAAGCTCTATGGGGTCTATGAAGCCCATGTCAAACATTATGTCAGCCTCATCCAGCACAAGGAGCCTTATGCAGTCAAGCTGGAGCGCCCTCCTATTGAAGAGGTCTATTATCCTCCCTGGCGTGCCTATCACCAGATTCGGGTTCCTGCTCAGGCTCTGCATCTGCGTGTTTATCGATGCTCCGCCGTACACCACTGCTACGCTCTCCCGCCTTCCCGGCCTCAGTCCTGTTGCGACGCCGTAGATTTGCAGCGCCAGTTCCCTGGTCGGAACTATGACGAGCGCCTCTGGTGCCCTGCCCCTTACGTCACGCTGCATTATAGGCACTAGGAACGCGAACGTCTTCCCTGTGCCAGTCTTTGCCCTCACTATGAGGTCCTTTCCCTGCAGGGCGATGGGTATCGCCTGCTCCTGCACATCGGTTGCTGTCGTGAAGCCCAGGCTCCGCAGAGCTCCAACTACCTCGGGCTTCAGGTTCATCTCTGAAAATTGTTTCATTCTAGCACTTTCTTTAAATGCAAAAGGAGTAGCGTGCAGAGGCTGCCGTTCTGCCGGCCTGTTCAAGGCTACTGTTTTTTTCCTTTAGCCATCATCCTGCCAGAGCAGAACGATTCGGATTGCTTTGGCATGAGGCCGTATATATGACTTTGCATGGTTGGCCAGAGATTGCACAAAAACAAAGGGCGGGCTCTGCTATCCGCCCAGACGACGCTCCGTTCCCCTAAAAATAGTGCAGGAGGACCAAGGCGGAGTCAATTCCTGACCGCTGGCTGAAGCCAGCGGCATACCTTGACCCCGCACCCTCTTAATCTATAAATCAGGCCACAAATAACAATCATGAACCCAGACGAAGCGATAGAGAAGGAAAAAAGGTTGAAGAAGAAACAAGAGCACAACGCGAAATACGAGAGGGCCGTGAACGCGAACGAGGAGTTTGTCAACCTCGGTTACGACCACGATGAGGGCGTGCTGAAGGACAGGAAAACAGAGGCATTGCTGGAAAGGTACATGGGCAAAAGGAACGGAGAGAAAGCGGAAACAGTAGGTATAGTGCTGGGCAAATACAACAACCTTGACGGCACACTTACGGAAGAGTCGAAGAGAAACGTGGAAAAGGGGGTTGAGCTCTTCAAATCCGGCACTGTTGATATGCTGCTCATGTCAGGCAGGTGGAGCTTCTCCCTGCCTTCAGAACCAGCAAAGACGGAAGCACAGGGGATGAAGGAGTATGCGGTATCGCTGGGCGTGCCTGAGGGACGAGTGCTTCAGGAGGAGAAGTCGCTTGACACCATAGGCAACGCATACTACTCCAGGGAGATGGTAGACGCTATCCCCGGAATCAGGCGCATAGTCCTTGTTACCATAGACTACCATATGCCGAGAGCGCGCTTCCTGTTCGAGAAGGCATTCGGAGACAAGTATATACTTGCGTTCGAGGAAGCGGCATCTTCGCTGAGCCCGGAGCTCAGGGCGGACGAGCAAGTACGGGAGAAGAAGACGCTGGAGCTCATGCAAAGCTTCTTCGAGCAGACGAAGGGCATTGGAGATTTCAAGACCATTGTGCTGAAGATGCATCCGCTTTACGCCACGAATCCGGACACTGTACCTGATTTCGTGTGGAAGGCGTTCAAGGAGATAGGCATCTCAAGGGAGGACTTCATCTCAAAGTACATACAGAATGAGAAGGAGCAGGGTTAGGCTCAGACTTCCGGTTCCTTTGGGTCTGCGCCAACAGCCGCATGGGCGACCGCTTCAGGGGCTAGTGCCTCTTCCGATGCAGGCCTGCCGCCGCGCTTCTGCTGCCTGCCCGTCCTCGCTGAGGCGAAGAGCACGTCTATGTCATCCTGCTCCTGGGCATCCATCCACGTCTTTATGTAAGTTGTCATGTTCTTGAAGGGCTTGGAGTACCTGTCAGTAAATGCGTAGGCGCTGCCCTCGTGCTTGAGCATGCCAACGGCTACCCCAAAATCAAGGTAGCGCTTCCAAGTGGCCAGGGGCAGCGACTTGTCGCAGTCCTTCAGCCTCAGCGCCTGCTGGATCTGCTGCTTGCCTTTCACCGCAAGCAGCGCCTTCGCGAAGCGGTATGCGCGCGTCTCGTTGTCGAAGAATATCCTTGATACCTCCTTGACATTAGGTGCCTTGAGCTTCTCCTTGAGCGGTGCGTCCTCGAACTCCCAATACCTGATTGCCATCTGATCGCCAGTATGCTTTGCCGTTATGGAATTTTAACCTTTTCCATAAGTTTGGAGACAGCTGAAT
>DAHVUT010000009.1 GCA_027328425.1 Microcaldota archaeon
AGAGGCAGGCAGCCATAGACGACTCAATTTCGATGTCCCAAAGGCTATACAACAAACTTCTTGAGAAGACGATAGAAGCGCATAAATCAAATCCATCTTCAAAGATATCGCAGAGAACCATCAATCAGTTCCTCAACGAGATAATAAAGGAGGACAAGGAATATCTGCAGCTTTATGCCCATATAAGGGTGGATATACGCAATAGGCTCCTGAAGACCTACCAGAACTTCTTCAGGAGATGCCAGCAGAAGAAATCTGGCGCAAAGGTAAAGGCAGGATTCCCAAGATACAAATCAAGGGACAAATTCAATTCAATAACACATATTGAAAACAACGGCTCATTCAGGATAGAAAAGGGAAGGATCAGAGTATCAAAGATAGGCACAATGAGAATAGAACAGCACAGGAATATAGTAGGAAACGTAAAAACAATGACCATAAAGAGGGAGGGAAAAGAATATTACGCAATCTTCACCTCAGAGCAGATTATAACTCCACCTAAGATAAACGACATAAATCCAGTAGGCATAGACATGGGGCTAAACAACTTTATCGCATTATCCGATGGACAGACGATATAGAAGCCAAAGTTCTTCAAAAAGAAGGAAAAAAGAATTGCTAAATGGCAGAGTATAGTCGCAAGGAGGAACAAAGGCTCAAAAAGGAGAGAGAAGGCAAAGTTCAGGCTTCAGGAGGAGTGGAAGGGAATAACAAACCAATCAAACGACTTCATGCATAAAATATCCGACAAGATGGTTCATGGAGGATATACATCATTTGCAGTAGAGGCACTTCACATACAAAACATGGTAAAGAACCATAATCTTGCACAGTCAATCCAGAACGCTTCATGGAACAGATTCATCCAAATGCTCTCATACAAGGCTGAAAGTGCTGGTATGAAGGTAATAAAGGTAGATGCAAGAAACACGTCAAGAGAATGCAGCAATTGTGGCAACATCCAGGATATGCCACTATCAATCAGAGAATACAACTGCAGCAGATGCGGCATGCGGTTGGACAGGGACATAAACGCATCAATAAACATACTCAAAAGAGCTAGGGAGGGACACTCCCGAAGTAACGCCTCTGGAGACGCAACCTCTGCAACCCAACGGGGATTGCAAGCTGCGTCTGTGAATCAGGAACATACTTTGCAACCAATAGTTGCAGGGGAAGCTCCTAACCTTTAGTTAGGAGAGGGTGTCACATGCAGAGGAAGAGCTACTGTATAATCTGTGGGGCGGAGAAGAAGGGGCTTGATGTCCAGGACGACTGGGAGCTCAGCCTGATACGCTGGTTCAAGAGGAACGTGACGAGGAACGAGAAGGGAAACAGGCTGGTTGTCTGCAGGGAGTGCTATCCCAAGTACGAGGCAAGCAGGAGCAAGTTTGAGTCAAGGCAGAAGCTCTACATCGCGCTTGGCGTAATTTTCGCTGCGCTGAGTCTTGTGCTGTCCACAAGCCTGACGTCGATGCTGTTCGCGGCGCTCGTTCTGCTCATAATGCTGGCCCTTTCGCTCCTGAGCTACACACCTAGGATAGGCATAAAAATTAGGCACGAGAAATGATATCGCTCGCAGCGGGTGTTGATGAGTGGAGGAGAGTGCAGAGGGAGAGCCCAGGGTAGAGAGTGTCGAGTTTCCGGGCAGGCTCAATGTGAGCGTGGACGACCTCGCGCAGAAGATATCGAGCATACCTTTCTACTCTGCGCAGAAGAGCGAAGGCGCGCTGGAAGTGGCGAGAATAGAGAGCAGGAATGTGCACAAGATGCCCTTCCTGTTCTACATAATACGCATAGGCCCTGCTTTCATGCAGGTGACGTACTCCATCGCGCCGGGAAGCAGTGACAGGCTCCGCCGCGCCGACGTGATAAGGAACGTGGCATCGTTCCTTGCAATAATAGGAGATGGCTTCGAGGTAGACACTGGCAAGTTCCTGCAGTACGTGGATTCTTCGCTCACCAACCTGATAGGCGGCCTCTCTCAGAGCTACAGCACCCTGTTCAACAAGTACGATGCACTCCTCAACGAGTACGTGGAGGGCAGGAAGCTGCTGCAGGAATTTGAATCATCGAACAGGAACCTAACAATACAGACGAGCCAGCTCAACGAGGACAACAAGGCGCTCACGCAACAGCTGAAGTCGCTGCAGACGTACTCGGACGAGTCGCTCATGGCCATGATCCAGGACTGGCTCGACGTGCACAACAGCTCGATAGACGTGGGCGAGTTCGCCAAAGCATATAAGGTGACGGAGCCCAGGGTGGAGCAGATACTCGACAGGATGGTCTCCATGGGTTATATAGAGCTGAAGAGCTGATCCGGTGCGATACGCTGTAGCTGTAAACAGGAAGTACAAGTACGTGAAAGTGTACAGGGTAGTGAAGAGGGTAAGCGGGGGCACGAACAAGCTCTCCGAGCTTACAGCAAGGTTCATAGACAGGCTGATGCAGGGGAAGAAGGCCAAGGGGCAGGCGTAGTGGTGCTGTGAGGCTCGCATTCAAAGTGGCTATTGTTGCAGTGGTGCTAGCTGCGGTCCTCCTGCTTGTGTCATTCTACATAACAAATGCCCTCGGTGGTATACAGCGTCCTGCCGGTCCTGTAGCGCAGGCACTGGGCATCGTCTCTGTAAACGCGAACGCGGGCAGCGAGTACTCGCTGAGCTACGCCAATGGCACAGCGCCCCTCCTGTATTCTCTTGTAAGCTACTCCGAGCTCAACGCAACGCTTGTCTCGGTGGGCTTCTCCGTCTACGCGAAGAACCCGGTGGAGCGCATATTCCTGCTCAACGTGAGCAACTACTGTGTGTCGTGCTACAGCGAGCAGGACCTGCAGTCCGGCCTCCAGGCATACCTGGCCGGTTACGATCTGATAAGGAACTCGACCAGCTTCGCTATGGTCAACGCCTCCGCGCTCGGTTCCCTGCCCTCCGGCTCCATAGTGATAATACCTTCGGGCCTCATCCCAGACTATCTTATAAATGGGACTGATCCTGAGCTCGCCGACCTCCTTGCGAAAGGGGACACTGTAGTGTACGCGGGCAGGGACTTCAACAGCTCCATGGGCCCAAACGGACTGATCTTCCTCACGCCAGCCGCCACGCTCGGCGAGCTCGCTTCGCTGAGCCTTGCTACAGGTCGCCTAAACGCCTCCACTCCTGTGCCTGTCGGAGCCGCAAACCTGACGTTCGCAAACCCCGAATTCAAGTTCCTCTACGGAACAAGCAATGGGAACCTTACCTATGTGCAGTCCCTGAACGGCACGATGGTGGCCTTTCCGAACTACCCCAAGGACGGCTGGGGCTCCGCGGCGGCGGAGGCCAAAGACATAGCTAGCGCAATCAACGATTCCTTCTGGATACGCGGGCTCGGCCGTTCGACAATATACCTGCTCACCAACGGCGATGCGAGCGGAACGATAGGCGCGTTTGCGAACATCACCGGCGCAAGCGCGTCAGGCATAAACGGCACCTACTCTGTCATAAGCGTGCTCGCGAGCAACAGGAACAGTCTCGGCATGCGGAAGCTGGTACTTCAGAACACGTATGCGCAGAACGGCACTGTCTCGCTCCCCTCGCAAGTCGGGGTGACGCAGCAGGTGCCCGTATCGATGCGAGTGACCAACACCACCGCACAGCTCTTGCTGCACCTCGACGTGTACAACAGGAACATGAGCTACGTCGGCTCGATACCGGTGGGCTTCGTGAGCAATGAGGCCGGCGTTGTCAAGTACCACACATTCGGTCTGCCCGGAGGCTATTATGTGCTCCAGCTCAGGGACTTCAACGACAGGTACTATGGCGGCGCGGTGCTGTATGTGGCCCCAGTGAATATAACGCCCGTATCACTCAACTTCAACAACGGCACGTTCGTCTTCTCCGCATATAGCAACGGCATAGCGCTGAGCAACGTCAGCTACAGCGCAAGCCTCAACGGCCTCTACTCCTCCACGGGCACAGTGAGCGACGGCATACTTTCGTATTCGCTCCCCGGCGGAGCGCCGATAAGCTACGGCAGCGAGACGTTCAGCTTTGGCATGCTCGGCACAGTTTACTCGTACGGCACCAGCTACACGAAGCAGGTACTCAACATACCAGCGATATACATCGAATTCGGCATAGCCGTGGTCGTAGTCATATTGATCAACCTGCTGCTTAAGCCACCGAACCGCGACGAATATTATATAGACGTTCCGGACTTTCCGCCCGGCGCGCGAGAGAAGGTACGCGTGCAAAAGAGTGCGCTGCTCAGCGTGTTCGACAAGGTGAACTACTACCACGGGTGGAAGTACATGCCGCTTACGGTGGACGAGATAAAGCTGGGCATAGCGGGCAACATACGCTCTGGCAACATGCCTGTGTCCGTAACCACGAGGAACCTCGAGGGCGCGCTTGCCTCGCTCGAGCAGAGCGATTCGATAATGAGTGCGTCCGGCTGCTACGCCCCGGCCGTATGGGCAGCGGCATCAGGGCATGGCATAGAGTACCTGGCCGTCTTCAGGAGGCTGCGCGACTACTGCGTGTCGCACGCTATACTGTTCACCGACATAGACGCAGACGAGCATTCAGACATGCTCATGACGAAATCAGGCACGCAGGTAAGCGCGTACATATATGCGCACGGCGAACGCATGAAGAAGGTTGGCATCTCCAGGGATGCAAGGAGTGTGATAATATTCGCGAGCGACGATGCAGCCAGGGAATTCGAGCGCAAGCTCTATGCATCCACATCGAAGCAGGCTGAGCTGCTCAAGCTGGGCATCGAGTACAGCTACCTCAGGCTCATGGATGTGAACAGCCTTGATCAGCTTGCATTCTGAACCGCTGCCCCTCCGTCTTCCTCTTTGCCCTCACCGCCGCGGCCGAAGAGCGCGCTGTACTTCTTCTCCACCAGCGCCTTCAGCTCTTTCTCTATCGCCACTTTGTCCTTGCCCGTTATCTCCTGCAGGTCCGATGAGAGCTGGCTCACATACCTGGTTATTGTGTTGTAGGCGCCCTCCTGCGCGTTCCTGTGCCTCTCCCCGCTCAGGAACTTCTGCAGCTTCCTAGCCGCATCCATGACGGCGAGCTTTATCTCCTCCACTATCTCGTCCTCCTGCGCTATCGCCTGCTTGCCTACACCCGAATAGGGTATGTACACTGAGGATACGTTGACGAGCACGCTAACAGGCTCCTCATTGAACTTCCTTATCGAGTATCTCTTCCAGTCTATCCCGTTGACCGCCTCGGATATTGCGCAGCTGCCAGAGTCGAAGAGCAGCGGCACCTTGTTTGCGAACCTCAGTATGCTGCCGCTCGCACCTTCGCCGTTCTGCCTGCCGGCGCTGCCGCCGTAGGCTATGCCTACCTCCACTAAGAAAGGTATGCCGCCCTTGAAGACTCTCGGCTTTCTCTCCACAACGCTGACGAAGTTCGGCGCCAGTATGTTCTTTATAGCGATCTCTACCTGTTTCTCGCCTATGCCCGACAGGGAGTCGAGGTCGGGCCCTATCCACTTGACCTGGCTGAACGCGTTGACTATCTTTGTGGCGTCCTCCCACGTGAGCTGCCTCGGTTCCTTCTCGAAGTCCACGTCCTTTGCTATTCCTGTGAGCTCCCTGACCTTGTCGTGGGTGACGCGCGAGAACGAGTCCACAAGGAAGGAAGTGACCTTCCTGCTCTCGCTAGTGTGCGCGAAATCGAGCAGGTCGCTCGCCGATATGCCGAGCGGGTGCGGGAGTATCTGTTTCGGCCTGCGCGGCATTGTATCTACAGACCTTGGGAATACTGCTTCATTGCCATCAGGCTCCACGAGCCTTATGCTAGCGTGGGGGTTGGAGAGCGCTGTGCGCCGCACATACTCGTACACGCCGTGCTCGCTCTTCTCGTACTTGACATCGCCGAACTCGCCCTCGATCGCCAGGCCCCTGAAGTCCTGCGCTATCTTCTGCATGTTGTTGACGAGCGGCTTGTTTCCCTTTATGTCTATGCTTAGGTCGCATTCGTACGCTTCTTTGCCCGTGTTGGATCTGACGTGTATGGGCCTGCCCGTTGTTATTAGCGCGAATATGGTGCAGCCGCCCGCGCCTATGCCCTGCTGCCCCCTCTGCTGCATGTACCTGTGGAACTTCGTCCCTGTGAGCACCGATGCCAGCGCCTTGCCTATGTGTTTCGGGGGTATGCCCGGCCCGTTGTCACTGACGTAAACGCCATACTTGTTCTCCGCCAGCTCCTTTATCCTGATCTCTATATCAGGCAGTATGCTGGCCTCCTCTGCGGCGTCAAGGCTGTTGCTCAGGTACTCGTGCACCACCGTGGTTAGCGACCTTACCTTGCCCGCATAGCCCAGCATCTGGCTGTTCTTCCTGAAGAACTCCGTTATGGAGTGCTCCTTGAACTCCTTGAATATATCGTCAGCGTTTCTTGTCCCGTCCGCCATGCGCTCACCGCGCGTCCTGCCTCTTCTTCTCCTTCTGCATCATAATGTATGCTTTGTTGTGCGTGCCACCCTCTAGCAGCGTGTCCATCGCCGCTCTTGCTGTCTTTATCTGGCCGAGCGTGCCTATGAAGCTCACTGTGTCGCCGTATATGCAAACATGCGCTCCGCTCACTTCCTGTACGTATTCTTTTGTCTTGCCCTCCCTGCCTATCACCCTGGCCTTGATCCTTTTAACACGCTCGCTCTTCTTCAGCAGCCCCTTCATGTCGACAGACTCGAAATAGCAGTCATCGCCGAGCAGCAGGCAGGAGGTGTTGAGGTCGAAACCCCTCGCGAACGCCTGCATGACCGTCCTGGCGTTGTACTCTTCGAGCGCATCTCCCTGTATCGTAAGCTCGTTGCCATCGAGACTCAGCTCGCAGCCCAGCCTCTTAGCCGCTTCCTTAAGCATGTCCTTGCTTTTGAGCAGCTTGGCTCTGTTCTCTGGTATAAGAATCAGGTGCATTCGCAGGCCTGTGATTTACAGCTATTTTTCGCCGAGAAGTATAATAATGCTTGTCCTTTCTCTTTCAGATGGGCATGCTTGCGCTGCAGTAGGAGTGTTTATACTGCCTGCGCCCGCTTGTATCAGCTTTCAGGCCTTTTTCCCTTAAGCAACTCGTTATCCAGATTGGTTCAGTACATTTTTGTGGAACTTAGAGTATGGCATTGTTCCGCAAAAGCGCAATCTTTAAATATGTTAATGTATGCATCTATGATTGTTTCGTGATTGTTTCATGAACTGCTCATAGAATAGTCGTGGGGCATGGGAATATGAACAAGAAGGAGATGGAGGGAAAGCTTGATGCCTTGGAGAAGGAGCTCGAGGCCTACAAGCGCGCTTCAGCCGTGCCCGTACCCCAGAAGAACGAGTACAACGAAGTGCTCCACGTTCTCATGACCGACAAGGAGAACACAAACCAGGTGCTCAGGAGCCTGACGGAGCAGGTGAAGGTGCTGCGCGAGGCTGTGAGCACTACGATGCTCACTGCTGGTCCTGCAGAGGTGTATGGCCAGGAGCCAGGCAGGGAGGTGGCCATATCTGCCGTTGACGCTAGCATAGTGGAATTCCTGCAGACACAGCCGAAGGGCATGGCCTCCGCTGACGATGTCAGGAACTTCATGCACTACCGCGGCAAGAACGCGGCGTGCGCGAGGCTGAACAACCTCTACAAGCGCGGTGTGCTGGAGAGGTTCCAGTTGGGCCACAAGGTTTATTACAAGTTTGATGCTGGCAAGGCGACCATACAGCTTATTGTATCACCTCCACAGTAGCAGCAAAAAAGGGACCCGTGTTCCTTACCCCCAAGGACGGGCCCCTTTACAGAACGCCGAAGCAGAAAGCCCACGATATTCAATCGTGGGATGAATGCGTTTGATAGAAGTGTAAATATATAAATTAGAAGGAACACATAGTATCTAATGGTTGTATGGAATACGAACACAATAGGACGTGCGTGGTGATGATCAACTATCATATCGTTTTCTGCCCGAAATACAGGAGGGGTCTATTGGTAGGCGACGTGAAGGGCAGACTCAACCAGATTATGGATAATGTTGCAAAAGAGAATGATTGGACTATAATGGCAAGGGAGGTTATGCCAGACCATGTCCATCTGTTCGTCTCTGCCGATGCTGGAACGACACCGAACATCGTGGCAAAGAGGTTCAAGGGTAGAACGTCAAGGTATCTGCGAAGGGAGTTCAGGGACTTGAGGAAGATGCCGACGCTATGGACAAGGTCATATTTCTTGTCAACGGCAGGAAACGTCTCCGCTTCGACAATTAAGAAGTATATTGAACAGCAATGGGTGAAAGTATGATTTTGACATTCAAGATAAGGCACGGGAGGGATTTCTCCTCTGAATTAGTCAAGGCGAGGAAGGTCGCAGAATACGTCCTATGCCATAAGACAAGGTCATCGAAGGACGTTAAACAATTCGGTTTGAAGTCCGCAATCGCTAACCAAATCCTCCGAAAATACGGAAACAACAAAAAGGTCAGGAACATCAACAGAATTAAGTTGACCATTCCGTCGCAGAGCATCAAATTTGACAAGGAAGGGAGGAAGATAGAAATTCCCTGTCTTGGTTTCAACGTCGCCTATTGCTTCAGGAACGATTATGACAAAATCAATCAGATAGAACTCGACAATGAGTATGCTTATGTCTCCGCAAATGTGAAAGAAGAACCACAGATAACCCCGAAAACGTGGCTCGGGGTGGACAGAAATACGACAGGGCATATTGCAGTTATAGGAAATGTAACGACAGGCAAGGTGTGGAAATTAGGAAAAGAGGCTCTGCATATCCATACCAAATACATGAGCATCAGAAAGACGCTTCAGAAGAAAGGAAAATTCGGTCTTGTCAAGAGAATAAGGAACAGGGAATCGAGGATAATTCGAGACCTAAATCACAAGGTCGCAAAGGAGATAGTGGATGTCGCAAAGAAAAACGATGCTGGACTGAAACTCGAGAAATTGGAGGGAATAAGGAACAACAGGAAGCACGAAAGGAAATTCAACTACGCACTGCATAGTTGGTCTTTCTATCAATTGCAGACTTTCATCGAATACAAGGCAAAGTTATGTGGAATACCGCTAACCTATGTGGAGCCTCAAAACACGTCGAAAGAGTGTTCGAGGTGCGGAAACATTGGTATTAGGGATTCAAAGAAATTCGTGTGCCAGGCTTGTGGACACGTTGACCACGCAGACGCAAACGCATCGTTCAATATCGCATTGCGTCAACCGATAGACCGCAACGTAGGTCGATTGAATACAGACAGAGATGTATTCAAGGGGAACACTGATACCCCCAGAGGTGCAACTCTATGAACGGAAGAGACATCAAACCAGAGGTTCCTTCAAGGAGGAACCCCACGAATTCATTCGTGGGAGGATGTCAGTCATGATGGTTCAGCACTGCCGATGCGCGCGAGCGCTGCTTTAATGCGCTAGCGTCCCGTAGCCCGAGAGGCGCCATCTTTGGCTGAAGTTTCTAAGCATGGATATCTTCGCGTTTGTGTCTATGCAGGCCGGGTACTTAAGCTCTATCTCGAGCCTGTTCCTCTTCGCGTTCTTGATGTAGCCAACGTTCGTGCCAGTGCCTATGCCAAGCAGCAGCGGCTCGTCATTCCTGAATCCCTGCTTTGGCAGGTCGTCGCGGTTCAGCGCCTCGTAGTCTATGACAAGTGTGCGTATGACTTCGGGCAGCTTGCCTACGTGGCCTACCACCTGGCCAACCAGCGCGTCGGCTTTGGTGAGTGACGGGTCGAGGTCCGTGCCTATCGCTATCAGGCCGCCGGCTATCGCCTCGTCGAACTGGTTCCTGTCGGCCGACAGGCTCTCCACGTGCGTGATTATCGGCTCCGGGACCGCGGCGGCCTTGGCCTTAGCCTTGGAGCTCACTCCCGGCCTTATCTCTATCTCATCACCCACCCTGAACCTGCCCCTTATTATCGAGCCCCCGACCACGCCGCCCTTCAGCCCGTTTATCTTTGTGCCCGGCCTGTTCACGTCAAAGGAACGCGCCACATACATTATGGGCTCCGATTCCGTGTCGCGCTTCGGCAGCGGCAGTTCGGCTATCTCCTGCAGCACCACGTCCACGTTCGCGTTCTTGTTCGCAATCACGGGCACTATATCGGCACTCTCTATGGTGCTGCCCCTGATGAAGTTCCTTATCTGTTCGTAGTTCTTCTTCGCCGCATCCTTGCCCACTATGTCTATCTTCGTTTGCGCTATGACAGCATTCTTTATGCCGAGAGCGTTGATGAGCATGAGGTGCTCCTTTGTCTGCGGCATGGGCACCGGTTCGGTGGCTGCTATCACGAAAAGCACAGCGTCGATTATGCTAGAGCCTGCTATGGCCGTAGCCATGAGCGTTTCGTGGCCCGGGGCGTCGAGTATCGATATGCGCCTCACCGGCTCCGCGCTCCCCGAGCCGTCGCAATTCTGGCCCGTGGTGTATGCGCCATAGCCCTCCTTGCCTGCGCACTTGCTTATGACGGCGTCGGAGTAGCCCAACTTTATCGTCATGCTCCTCTTGACGCTCTCGCTGTGCACGTCGGTCCAGCTATGCGTTATTGCGTACGTGAGCGTAGTCTTGCCGTGGTCCACGTGGCCCAGCGTGCCTATGTTCATCTGGCTCTGCTTGAATTCGGTTGGCATAAAATATTACCGAAGATCACTGCTTGGCCTCCTCGGCCTGCGCCTTCTCCTTCTTTGGGAAGAGCTCGTCGGCGCTCTTCGCACCGTAGGCTGTTATGATGGTATTGACCTGCTCCGTGTCTGCGCTTATCGTATTGCCCCTGACAAGCTTCCTTCTCCTCTCTCCCTTGGAGGTCTTGCCTATGCCGGTGCCGCTGTGTATGAGCACGTGCACTTTTCTTGTGCCATCCACCTCGCGCCTGGAAGGCGCTCCCGACTTGTCGCTGAGCCCAGTCACCTTGAGCTTGTAACCGTCGAGGCCCGCGAGCGTCCCGTCTATCTCCTCGCCTATTCTCCTGCCTATGAGTTGCGCCTCCATCTCCTTGGCAACTTCCTTCTGTGCCGTCCTCCCTATCTTTGCGTCAGAATATACTATTTTCATACAATTCACCTATCCTCGACAAGGAAGCCCACATGCTTTAGCGGTGGGATGGATTGTCGAACGTCATAAGTATTGTATATATTTGCAAACTTATATATGCGGTTAGTGGTATGAAACGTGCTATCCTTTTGCAGATAGGTGATGTTACTGCCAAGAAGGGCAAAATTCTCAAAGATTTTTCCCTGAAGGCAACTGCTGAATTCAATAGGTTGCGGAGTGACAGAAATTTCTGCAATACTTTCATGGATTTCCATAGGAAGACTTTCGCCGAATCCAAAATAAGAACTGGATTCAATGTTCAGGTTTATGCTTGTCTGGAACGTGCTGTTTGGAGAAGCAAGGGGCAATCCAAAGGCATAACGGTCAAATTCAATGTCCCCCGGAACTGCAAGACCTTCTCCACCAAATCCCTTGATTTTGTGGAATTGGGAATCTATCCTAGAAACAGAGTTGCAGTTCCTCTTATCAAGAATCGCGACTGGCAAAGGTACGAATCCCTTTTGAATAATGGTTGGTCTTGCAAGACTTACGGACTGACTTCCGACCTCCAGATTGTCGCCTATCTTTCCAAAGACGAAGTCGGACTGCCTCTGAAGAAGAATGTCCTTGGAGTCGATGTGAACAGCAAGTGCTTTGCTGTTTCTGTAATCTCTCCTGCTGGCAAGGTTCTGCATCAGGACTACTTCGGGAAGGACATCTGGCAGAGAAGGGAGAAGCTGTCTGAAAGGAAGTCCGTTCTTCAGAGTTATGCCGATACTGGAAGTTCCTATGCAAATAAGGCATTGAAGAGGACTAAACGAAATGAGCATAATTTCGTCAAGAACCGAATAGGAGAAGTTGTTAGGGACATTACTGAAATGGCTCTGCGATATGATGCGGACATTTCCATCGAGAACCTCAAGAGATTCAGTCCAAAAGGCAAACGATTTAATCGGGAGGTCATGCGTATTCCTTTCTTTGCCTTCAAGAGGAACCTCGAACAGAGGTGCTTTGACAAGAATATTGCATTGAATATCGTTGATGCGTGGCATACATCCAAGTTCTGTTCCCACTGCGGTGCTGTTGGGAAGGGGCATGACAGTAGCAACTACGCCCTGTTCAGGTGCAAGGAATGCGGAGTTGTAGTGAACTCTGATAGAAAGGCAAGCATGAATATTGCCATAAAATCCCTGCTGGAGCGGAGAGATACCACTAACCATGATTCTTTCCAGATTTCCAATAGGCGAGTCCCTGTAAACGGACTCATTCGTCCAGATGCGGTTGTTGAACCGATTGTTGCTGTGCGACATGTTTCATCAACTTATGGAAAGCCCACACTGTTTATGGGTGGGTAGTTTACCTGTACATGCTTTCTGGTTCCTCCTTGAACCTCTTTATACGTTCGGCAACCTCCTTGGGTATCGCCGGCCTTATCTCCTGCATCGCCTTCGCGAAATCCTCTTTCCTCACCACTTGCCTCTTTTCCCTTATTGCATTCATGCCGGCCTCCCTGACTATGTTTTCTATCTCAGCGCCAGTGTACTCCTCCGTGTCGTTGGCTATGGCGACAAGGTCGACGTCCTTGTCTAGGGGCATGCGCTTTGTGTGCACTTCTAGTATCGCAAGCCTCGCGTTAGCATCAGGCATCGGTATCTCTATGACTTTGTCGAAGCGGCCAGGTCTCAGCAGAGCGGGATCCACGTCCTCAGGCCTGTTGGTAGCCGCTATCACCACTACGTTCTTGAGGTCCGTAAGGCCGTCCATCTCGGTAAGCAGCGTGTCCACCACGCGCTCCGAAACGCCGGAATCCGAGTAGCCGCTTCCCCTGGACTTGGCTATCGCGTCTATCTCGTCTATGAATATGATGCACGGGCTTGCCATTCTGGCCTTCCTGAAGAGCTCGCGGACCATCTTCTCGCTCTCGCCCACGTACTTGCTCAGCACCTCCGGTCCCTTTATCGAGATGAAGTTTGATTCGCGCTCTGTGGCTACGGCCTTAGCGAGCATGGTCTTGCCGGTGCCCGGGGGACCGACGAGCAGTATGCCGCGCATGGGCCTTATGCCTATCTTTTCGAACTGCTCCGGCTCCTTGAGCGGCAGTTCGACAGCTTCCTTTATCTCGCTCTTTACGCGCTCCAGTCCGCCTACGTCGTTCCAGTGCACGTTGGGCCTCTCGACGAACACCTCGCGCAGAGCGCTGGGCCTTATGCTCCTGAGCGCCTCTATGAAATCGTTCCTTGTAACGTTGAGGCCGGTGAGAACCTCCTCGGGTATGTGTTTCTTGTCTGTTATCTTGGGCCATATGGTCTTGAGCGACGTCATCGCCGCTTCCTTTGCGAGCGCGTTAAGATCTGCTCCTGTATAGCCGTGCGTTATCGCAGCGAGCTCGTCAACGCTCACATCCTTCGCGAGGGGCATGTTCCTCGTGTGTATGAGCAGTATGTCCTTCCTAGCGTTCCTGTCTGGTATGCCTATCTCTATTTCCCTGTCGAAGCGGCCCGGTCTGCGGAGCGCTGGGTCTATGGAATCCTGCCTGTTTGTAGCCGCCACGACGATGACCTGCCCCCTGGATGGCATGCCGTCAAGCAGTGTAAGCAGCTGCGACACCATGCGCCTTTCCACCTCGTTTGTCGCTTCCTCGCGCTTCGGCGCTATGGCGTCTATCTCGTCCATGAATATTATAGTAGGGGCCTTCTCTTTGGCCTCCTTGAATATCTCCCTGAGCTTCTCCTCGCTCTCTCCAACGAACTTGCTCACCAGCTCGGGGCCCGATATCGTGATGAAATGTGCATCGCTCTCGTTCGCAACCGCTTTTGCGAGCAGGGTCTTGCCTGTACCTGGCGCACCATAGAGGAGCACGCCCCTGGGCGGCTCTATGCCTAGCCTCTCGAATACCTCCGGGTACCTTATCGGGTATTCTACCATCTCCCTTATCTTCTGTATCTCGTTCTTCAGGCCTCCTATGTCCTCGTAGTGAACGTCGGCAACATGCACTTCCGACTCCGAGACAGGCTCATCCTTTACGACGAGCTGAGTTTCCCTTGACACCTTCACTATGCCGTGCGGCATCACCTGGACAACTATGAAGCTGAATACAAGGCCGAACATAGGTATCTGCACCGAATCGCCTTTGATCAGAGGCCTGCTCTGCGATTCCAGTCTACGTTTCGCGTACTCGGCGAAATCTGGAGAAAGCGGAGGCCTCTGGTTGGCCGGAGGCGCTATTGTGATCTTCTCGGCATCGTGTACTTCTGCCTTGGATACAAATACCTTGTCTCCGATTCCAACGCCTATGTTCTGCCTCAGGTAGCCGTCTATCCTGATGAAGCCCAGGCCCTCGTCGCTCGGGTGCGCCTGCCACACCACGGCGGCCGTGGATTTGGCTTTGCCCTTTATCTCAACCACGTCACCGGAGCCAAGGCCCAGCTGCTTCTGCGATTTCATGTCGAGCCTGGCTATGCCCCGGCCGGAGTCGGTTATAAGCGCATCGCTCACTGTCAGTTCTATGCCATTGGGCACTTCTTCAACCCCCTATATCGCTAGTTTGGGCGCTACAATAATAAATGCTTTGTGCTCTCGCGGTCCTAGAAGAGGACAGCCTTGTAGACGCGTGATATTACGAACGCGATTATGAATATGAGCGCGAGCCAGGGGAGCAGGGCGAGTATGGGCGTTATCACGCCCAGGAGCGCGAATATGATTATTATGGTGGCGAAGAAGACAGGCTTGTTCCACCTGTACACCTTGCTGCCATCGAGCGGGAATATAGGCAGCATATTGAAGAAGGCAAGGTAGATGCTTATGAATGCGACGAAGCTGAGCGCCAGCTCCAGGTAGGGGACCGGTGCCGTGCTGCCCCCTCCGAAGAGTACGCTCGATGTTGTATGCGCGAAGCCTGGAAAGAGCGCGCTGCCGAGCATGAAAGCGAAAGCGAACACAACGAAGTTGGTGAGCGGCCCTGCGAGCGAGACGTATCCTTCCTCCTTGCGCGTGAAGTGAGGCGCGTATATCACCGTGGCTCCGGGAAGGCCTATTATGAAGCCGAACGCGCTTGTGAGCAGCGATATCACTATGCCATTGTCGGATTTCCTGAAGCCCGCGATGGCACCGAAGCGCTGGGCCACGAACTTGTGCATTAGTTCGTGCAGTATGAACGCAAGCGACACAGCGACGAACGCTATCGGGAGAAGGTACAGGAAACCGCCGCCCGACACGTAGAAGATGCCGCCAGTGAGCGCAAGCGAGAAGCCGATGCTCAGCGCAATATCGGCTATCAGTATGTCCTTCGCCTCCCTGCCGAATACGCCTGTTTCGCTCGCAATCATCGCTACGCCCTGTGAAAACATTATTAACACACGCAGAGTATTAAATGCGATAGCTCCATCGTCTAGTGGTCAAGGACAGCAGGCTCTGAACCTGCAGACCCCAGTCCGAATCTGGGTGGAGCTATGAGTCTCGAAACATCATGCATTGCAGCTGTAATCTCGCGCTGTCCGGACCCTTTACCAAGCGCGGGCCGTTAATCCAGGTCAGGTGATGTGTAGGATGCGCTCCAGCCGCTCCTGCTCGTCTTGCTTATTTAAGTGTCGAAATAGTGCTTGCCCCTGAGCACGAACTGCTTCTCGATGCGCTTCGGAGAGAAGTACTTCTTCGTGAACTGCACTACCCTCTTGGGGTCGAACTCCTTGCAGCTGTACACGTCTATGCTGACGAAGTTGTGCTTCGTTATGGTGTGTATAACTATCGATGAGTCGGCGAGCGGCACCCAGCCGCTCAGTCCTGCCTTGTCCGGAAACTCCTTCCTGGGAGTCCTGAATATTGACGGGGGTTCCTGCTCGTGCATGCCTATGAATGGCACCATCTTGTCAAGGTAACTGTAGCAGTGCTCCAGATCGTCACTCGTGCCGGGCCTGCAGTTGTAGCAGTCGAGCAGAAGCTCGTAGCCGAATACTCTTGCGTCCTTTTTCTGTGCGGCCACGTGCCCAACTGCTTTCCATAGCACGACGACGTTTTAAAACATCTTTTGCAAGCGCTGTGCACCGTGCTCCAACGTGCACATTTTTAAAATTGCAAGTAATAGCAGTCTTTGGCGATTGCATTGGATGAAGAAGCTGCACTCAACGGGATCGACAGCGATACGTACACAGATGCTTCGATATCTGCTTTCAAGGCAGTACTCGTGGCGCTGTCGAATTCTACTGTAAGGTTCCTTGAGGCCGAGACAGTCAGGATACTGGAGAACCCTATGGTCAAGGCGCGGATAAATGATATGATGCCCTACATGTAC
This sequence comes from Microcaldota archaeon, assembly GCA_027328425.1. Classification (GTDB taxonomy): domain Archaea; phylum Micrarchaeota; class Micrarchaeia; order Micrarchaeales; family CABMGC01; genus JAJYVH01. The sequence goes on from DAHVUT010000009.1 coordinate 16,318, forward strand.
GCGGCAGCGTTCCTCAGCCTGTCTGGCAGGGAGATAAACGAGGACAGCATAACGAAAACGCTCAGTATCATAGGTGTGGAGCCGAAACCCGAAATTGCGGAACTGCTGCTTGGGGCAAACGTCAGGAGCCACCTCGTGTACATATATGCCTACTACCTGCTGCTCGCTTTCGGGAAAATGGGCACCGAGAAGGAGATAATAGCGCTCGTGAATGGTCTCGGCATACAGACCGACTCTTCAAGGCTCAAGGATGTTCTGGCGTTTCTGGAAGCGTCTGCGTAGTCTACTGGATGAAGCATCGGCCCTGTGCATTGCCTGCCGAAATCTGCTGTGTCCAATAAAGGCATAGAAAAGAACGCACGTCACAGTAATTCTTATTCGCTGCAGATTACATTTTCTGTGTGATGAACAAATTCAGCAGATTTGTCTTCATCACGACCTCTTTTTCCACATTCTTGTGCTTTCTGGAGAACACGTACTCGCCGAATAACCTCTTGAACCTTGAATAGAATCCCTCTATGACCCAACGGTATCCATGTCCAGTGCTGTCGCTCCATTCTTTCTGATTGGCTTCCCTTTCAGTCCTTGGTAAATCACGTCTGTCCTTAGGTGGCCGGCCGGGCCCGCGGTGCAAACCTAACTGCAGCCTCACTGCATCGCGGCGCGGTCCTTTGCCTTTCGGCGAGGCGTTAAGTTTTACAGGTATTCCGGGATATATGCCCTTACCGTCGCAGTATTCGAAGTTTTCTTCAGTGTCATACGCCTTGTCCGTATCCACCTTTTCTGTGATCTTCGCAACCGGTTCTATGATTCTTTTGAATTCCCTGCAGTCTCCCACGTTGTCTTTCGTTATGACGAGGTTCACCGCCTCGCCGGTCGCTTCGTTGGCCGCCGTGTGGAATTTGGCCCATGACTTCACTTTTTTGTACTTTTTTGTGCGGTATTCGCCGTCATTGACAAGTTTGAGTCCAGTCGAGTCCACCGCTATAGAAATTTTTGTATCCCTGGGAACGTTGAACTTCACGCCTTGCTTTGACATATGGTCTATCCTCCACCACAGGGTTCTGAAGTCTGGAATAATGGTACCTAGCGACTTGCAAATATCTTCCATGAACCCCTGCAATTGGCGGTATCCCTGATGGAAAACGCACTTTATCGCAAATCCCGCCCATATCAGGACATTTGGATATTCGTAGGGTTTTCCTCTTTTGCCTCTGTTCATATCTCTGAGTTCTTTATCGAAGTTTAACGAAGTGTCTTTCAGAAAAAGTGTCAGAATCCTGCCCCTGTTAACCAACTGCTGGTTATACAAACTCCAATTTCTATGTTTTTCGTACATACTGATCGCAAATTGGTATGTACGTCGTGGGTTTTTATGACCCACGGCGTTTAGGAGAAGAAGGAGTTATTGGACACAGCA
>DAHVUT010000012.1 GCA_027328425.1 Microcaldota archaeon
GACTTGGCCATCGCCTCGTCGGGTTCCTTGCCCGCTGCCTTCACAACGCTCTTTATGCTGTCCTCGGTTACTTCCTTGCCTACTGCGTCAAGCAATAGAGCTGCGTATATGTATTCCATTCGTTACACCTTCAAGCGTCAATGCCTGCCTGCTTCGCCACGCTGCTCGCGGTTGAAGCCGCATCGGCCATCAATATGCTTACTATCTCCGGCTCTAATATCTTTCCCTCTATGCCGACCGCCATGGCGCTCCTGTACGCCCTGACCACGAGCCTGTCCACGTTGTACTGCGTCACCATGCCTATGTCCGTGCTCAGCATATCAGCCTCCTGGAATGACTTCGCGAGCTCTCCTGACACGTAATCGGCGTCTATCATGAGCGCCGCCTCCGGATAGAGGAGGTTTGCAGAATAAGCGACGCTGAGCTTCGGCGCCGCCTCGAATGGCGTTATCTCAAGTATCTTGAGCGCGTTCGCTATCGCCTTGCTTATCTTCGCGCCTCGCTCCACAAGCACCTTGCGCTTCGCTATGACTACCTTGCCCTGCTTTATCTGCACGTCTATTCCTGCGTTCTTCAGTTCAGTGACCGTCTGCCCCGGTGCCACGCTCGTGTCCCCGGGCTCTATGACTATGTCCTGCGGCGCTGTCTGGCTCGGCTTCGCCATGAGCTTGAGCCTGTTGGAGTTCACGCTCTTGTAGAGCTCGAACGGCTCCATGTTGCTGAGCACTACCGCGAAATTCCTGTTCATGCCTCCTTCCAGCTTGGGCATGAGCCTCTCGCCCATCGCCCTCTCTATGAGCTTCTTTCTGGCCACCACTATCCTCGAATCCGGTTTGAGAGCGTCTCTTACCTTCTGCAGCAGCCTGTCAGGCATTCCGTCCAGCGGCATTATGGCCACCGTCTTGGCCGAGCCGAGTTCCTTCTGGAGCTTCGCCACGTATTCAGCTTTCTGCTGTTTAGTGCCAACCATGATCACACCAGCCTCAGGGGCTTGCTCATCGTGAGCTTGACGTAGATGCTCTTTATCCTGCCCACGCCTACGCTCTTCGCCACCTGCTCTGCCACTTCCCTTATGTTCTCGTACAGCTTGTTTGCATCCATCTTCTCCGTGCCCACGACGCAGTGCACTGTAGGCAGCATCCTGCCCTTGCTCCTTATCGTTATATTGCTTCCGAACTCGCCGCCTGCCTTCGCCATGTCCTGGGCATTCATCACTGGCTTAGGCATCTTGTTCCTGGGTCCCAGGAAAGAACCCAGCGCCTTTGCGATGCTTGGCATGAGGCTCGGCTGCGCCAGGAGCGAGTAGCCGAGGAGCTGCTTGAGCCTCTCCCTGTCGTCCGCTATGGAAGCAAGGGAGTTGCCATCCAGCACCTCTATTCCGTTCTTTGAGGCCGCCTCGATGTAATTCCTGTCGCTCGCGAATATCGCCAGCCTGCCGCCCCTGCCCGTGCCGTTTGGCAGTCTCACGCCCAGGTTGAGCCTGTTCGCTGCCTTGGAGAAGTCTATCTCTTTGAAGTTTATCGCAAGCTCCACGCTCTGCTCGAACTTCCTTGCATTCCTGTTCTCCGACAGGAACTTCTCGAATTCGCCGTAGTTCTTCTCAAGCATTCCAAACCCCTCCTGCAAAATGCAGTGATTGCGGGAAAAGAAGTAAGTATGATTTATCGAAAAAACATAAATACCTTTCCGATTTCAGGCCGCTCCGCTGCCACTTTCCGTCGATTTTTACGCAAACATTTAAATAGGTTGGTTGCCCATATGCTGTGCTCAAAGGGGGCGCGTTTCCTGCTTTGTAAAGCACGAGTGCCCGCTTTTAGCCATATGTTTACGCTAGATAGGTAGATTTGAATGGCAGAGAAACAGCACCTGAACCTGATCTTCATAGGTCACGTGGATCACGGCAAGTCCACAACAGTCGGCAGGTTGATGTACGCGACAGGCGCGGTTAGCGAGCAGGACATGAACAAGCTCAAGGAAGAGGCAAAGGCGCTGGGCAAGTCCACGTTCGAATTCGCTTTCGTCATGGACCAGCTCAAGGAGGAACGAGAGCGAGGGGTGACCATAGACATAGCGCACAAGGATTTCCAGACACCGAAGTACTACTTCACAATAATAGACGCTCCCGGCCACAGGGACTTCGTAAAGAACATGATAACCGGCGCCAGCCAGGCGGACGCGGCGGTGCTGGTGTGCTCGGCGCAGGAAGGCATACAGGCCCAGACGAGGGAGCACGCGCAGCTCGCCAAGGTTCTAGGCATAAGCCAGCTCATAGTGGGAGTAAACAAGATGGACGCCGTAAACTACGACGCTGAGAAGTACAACGCAGTGAAGTCGCAGCTCACAAGCTTTTTGCAGACCATAGGCTACGACACGAGCAAGATTCTCTTTGTGCCATACTCCGCCATGCAGGGAGACAACGTGAAAGATAAGTCTGACAAGATGGCATGGTACAACGGACCTACGCTTCTGGCTGCGCTCGACACGATCACGCCTCCGCCAAAGCTCACGGACAAGCCCCTCAGGCTCCCGATACAGGACGTTTACACCATATCAGGCTTCGGGACTGTGCCAGTAGGGAGGGTAGAGTCGGGAGTGATGAAGCCCGGGGATCAGGTCATAATAATGCCTGGCGGCGTCAAGACCGAGATAAAGAGCATCGAGATGCACCACCAGCAGCTGCAGAAGGCCGAGCCTGGAGACAACGTGGGCTTCAATGTAAAGAACATAGACAAGAAGGACATACACAGGGGCGACGTCATCGGCCCTGCATCCAACCCGCCAACTGTGGCCGACGAGTTCGTTGGCCAGATAATAGTGCTGAATCACCCCACTGCGATAGCGCCAGGCTACACGCCAGTATTCCACATACACACTATGCAGGTAGCAGCCACGATAACCGAGATAATCGAGAAGAAGGACCCCAAGACCGGCGCGACCCTCCAGAAGAACCCCGAGTTCATAAAGACCGGGGACGCGGCAGTGATAAGGGTCAAGCCTTCTAAGCCGGTGGTGGTAGAGAAGTCGAGCGACTTCTCCAGGCTGGGCAGGTTCGCCATAAGGGACATGGGCCAGACAGTCGCTGCTGGAGTAGTTATTGACGTAATCAAGAAGGCCTGAGCATGCCGGTGGCGAGAATAAAGCTCATAAGCAAGGACGCGAAGCCCATCCGCGAGATAGCCAACCAGATAGTGGCCATAGCGAAGGGCATAAACGTCAAGTGCAAGGGCCCGATCCCGCTTCCTGTCAAGCACATGACCATATCCACAAGGAAGACGAACTGCGGCGACGGCTCCCACACCTATGACCACTGGCAGATGCGCATACATAAGTGGCTGGTGGAGATAGACGGGAGCGACCAGGCGCTCAGGCAGGTGATGCGCATACCTGTACCTGAGGCGGTACAGATAGAGATAACACTGATGGCCTAGCGCTTTGTTGCCTCTTTTTTCAGCAGCGCCGCCTTGTCTGTTCTCTCCCATGTGAACTCCGGCTCTTCGCGCCCGAAGTGCCCGTAGGCTGCTGTTTTTCTGAAGATGGGCCTATTTAGGTTCAGCTCCCTGATTATGGCCCCGGGGCGCATGTCGAAATGCTTCTCCACGAGCCGCGTGAGCTCGTCGTCGCTTATATTGCCAGTGCCCAAAGTGTTGACGTAGAAGGAAACTGGCTTCGCGATGCCGATAGCATATGCAATCTGCACCTCGCATTTCTCTGCAAGCCCCGCCGCCACTATGTTCTTTGCTATGTAGCGAGCATAGTACGATGCCGACCTATCCACTTTCGTCGCATCTTTCCCAGAGTAGCAACCCCCGCCCGACTTGCCCGTGCTTCCGTATCCGTCGACTACCGTCTTCCTGCCCGTAAGCCCGGAATCTGCGAGTGTGCCCCCGATCGTAAACTTGCCTGTGCCGTTTATTATGTACTTGGTGTTACCGTCCAGCATCCCCTTGGGTATTACATTCTCAATCACTTCCTTCTTGACGTCGTTCCTTACGTTCTCTATGCTTGAGTCGTTGCTGTGCTGCGCAGCTATAACGACAGTGTCTACCCTTTTCGGCGCGCCGTCGACGTACTCCACAGTTACCTGCGACTTGCCGTCGGGCCTGAGGTACGGTATTATCCCCTTCTTCCTGCATTCGGTGAGCCTCATGACCAGCTTGTGTGCGAGCATAGTCGGCAGCGGCATGAGCTCCTTAGTCTCGCTGCATGCATAGCCGAACACGAAGCCCTGGTCGCCGGCTCCTATGTCCAGCCCCTTCCTCTCGTCTACACCGAGCGCTATGTCAGGCGACTGCTCCTCTATTGAGCTTATCACCCCGCACGTGGCCCAGTCAAGCCCATCCTTGGCATTGTCCAGGCCTATGCCCCTGAGCACGCCTCTTACTGTGCTTGGTATGTTCACGTAGGCTTTGGTCGTTATCTGTCCTGTCACCACGACCATACCCTGCATTATCAGCGTCTCAACGTCTACGTGCGCGACCGGATCCTTCTCCAGTATCGCGTCTAGCACGCTATCCGAAACAGCATCCGCGACCTTGTCGGGATGGCCCTCTGTGACGCTCTCGGCGGTTACCAGGTAGTTAGACATTTTTTGCACCTTTGAGTAGCTTAGACTATGTCGAGGCCCGCAAGCATTATAGGCAGTATTATGGTGGCATCGCCATCGATGGTCACGTACTTGGCCTTCTCCCTTATCTTGCCCCAGGAAACCGCTTCGGTGAGCCTTGCCCCCGACAGGCTTCCGTCAAACTGGGTCGCTGTCGTTATGTATACTGCATAATCCAGCCCCCCCTTGAACTGGTTCCACCATATTACGTGGTGCTTGCTTATGCCCCCGCCCACCATCAGCGCGCCTGTCTTCTTGTGCTCGAACGATATGTCGCTGAGCTTCAGTTCGTCCTTTATCACGTTGAGTTTGAAGTCGTGCGTCTGCGACCAGATTGCAAGCTGTGTGCCGAAGGCGCCATCCATTATGCCCGGATTGAAGATGGGCACATTGTGCAGATATGCCTGCCTTATTATGGAGCCGTTGTCTGTCATGCGCCTGCCGAACTCGTATATGAGCTCGCTCGGGCTATACTCCTTCCTGTAGTCCTTGGACTTGTATATATCGTCCATTATTTTGTTGAAGTATTCTTCCACAGCGAGCCCGTACTCCTTCTGCTCTATGAATACGTTGCCCAGCCTGTAGATTTTCTGCCTGTGCAGCGCCGCATCGTCTGCATAGAAGCTGCCGAAGCTGTACCTGCCGCCGTAGGCACGCGCCAAATCGTGGTCGAGCGTGCCGCACGTTGTTATTATGGCGTCGAAATGCTTCACCGCCTGTGCCAGTGCTCCACGTAGGCCCGTGGCCACTATATCTGCCGGAAAGGAGAGGAAGTTGAAGCAGTCCTTGTCATCGAGCATCTCCTTCACTATGCCTGTTCCTTGCGCCATGTGCTGCGATGAGAAGCCCCCCATCTCGTTCATCGAAGCCACCAGCTCCTTGACGCTCATTCCTTTCTTCAGTTTCAGGTCCTTTATCGTCTTAAGGTGCATCTTCGCCATTCGAACACTCTGTAGATTGTCTATTGTGTTAGCTAATTAAAAAGGGTTAATCATCGCTGCCGGCCTAGGCTTGAGTTCGCCAGGGTTGGGATTTGAACCCAAAAGCCCCGGAGGGCACCGGTTTTCTTCGCATCACGAATCAGCTCTTGAAATCCTATGGATTCAAGACCGGCGCATTACCAGATTCTGCCACCCTGGCTCGCTTTCTTTTTGGAGCCAAAGCTTAATACCATGCGCGGTGCCGAAGCGTTTGTGCAGCTTATTAATATTAAGCGCGCAATCCATTGGGGGTCAAATGAGGATAGGAGTTCTAGGTACAGGCACTGTAGGCATAACTCTGGCAACCAAGCTTGCGCAGCTGGGTAACGAGGTTAAGATGGGTTCGAGGAGCGCCGACAACAAGACCGCCGGCGACTGGGCCAAGGCGAATATGGGCCACAAGGCGTCGCACTGCACATTCGAGGAGGCCGCGAAGTTCGGCGAGATGCTCGTGCTGTCGGTGCATGGTAACGCGGCTCTGGAAGTTGTCGGCGCTGCCAAGCCAGAAAACTTCAAGGGAAAGGTGGTGATAGACACGTGCAACCCGCTGGAGTTCGGGCCAGGCGGCGTGAAACTTTTCGTCTCCAACACCGAGTCACTGAGCGAGCGAATACAGGCGAGCGTGCCAGATGCCAAGGTAGTGAAGACGCTGAACACAGTGAACGCACTGCTCATGACCGATCCGAAGAGGCTCGGCGAGGAGCTGACCGTATTCATGGCTGGCAACGACGAGAACGCAAAGAAGCACGTGGCCGAGTTCCTGAAGAAGTTCGGATGGAATGACATAATAGACCTGGGCGGCCTTGAGGCGTCGCGGTACATGGAGATGCTCCTGCCCATGCTCATGCAGCTCGGTTCCATGTGGCAGCATCCAAATTTCGGCTTCAGGATAGTAAGGAAGGGTTGACTGCTTCGCGCAACGATGTATCGCGCATAGAATAGGCCGGCTGGCGTCTGCACACAACGCTTTTAAGGCAGTCGCGTCTAAGGATGCGCTAAATACGCGATACGAATGGCATTGAAGGTTAAGATTGAGGAGACGCTGCGTATAGCTTCGGTATACTATGCCGATTTAGCTGGCGCGGGCGTGGTCCTGCCTGTGGATAGGGAAGTCAGGTATTCGTATTATGATTCGGCGGTTAAGCTGAATGCACTGGAGTATAGGCAACCGTCGCTCATGGAATCGCTGGCCATGCTCAAGCGCAACGAGGAGCTGCACGAGCTGCTGAGCGGCAGGTCTTTCTACATAGCAGACGAGGCGCAAGCGCTCGTGCCCGGGCATTTCTCGCTTCTGGATGATGGGCTAGTGCATGCAAGCGCGCCATTGGAAGGAGATGTGCGCATCATAGGCGGCCAGAGTCAGCCTCTGTTCAGCGTGGACCCATCATGGCTCGCGGCTAGCAGCTCTGCGCCTTTCGTTGTGGATGCAAGCGGAGCTGGGTCGTTTTGGAGTGCAACAGCGCTTGTCGGGGTGCGCGTTAAGCTGATGAAGAGGAAATGAAGCAAAAAGGCATGGAAGCCAGTTCAAAATGACAGTAATC
>DAHVUT010000014.1 GCA_027328425.1 Microcaldota archaeon
AACAAGAAAGTGATGAAGATTCCTTTCTTCACTTTCCGGCAGATTCTTGCCTCCCGTTGTTTCGACAACAGTGTTACGCTGAACGTAATTGACAGTTGGCATACATCGAAATGGTGTTCCCACTGCGGTGCTGTTGGGAAGGGACATGACAGCAACAACTATGCCCTGTTTAGGTGCAAGTGCGGACTGGTCGTGAACTCGGACAGGAAGGCGAGTCATGCGATTGCAGTCAAATCCCTGTTGGAGCGGGAACATGTCTTGACCGATAATGCCCAGATTTCCAATAGGCGAGTCCCCGTAAACGGACTCATGCGTTCCGATGACGTTGTTTTGCAACATGCGAATCAACCTATGGAATGCCACTGCCTTTAGGCGGTGGTAGTTTACCTAAACACCATTGGTCATTACCTCGTCAAGCAACTGCTCCCCCTTCAATAGCTCGCACTCGAACCCAAGGGTGGACGAGAATGCGTTGGAGAGCTTCTCCGCATTTGACGCCGATATCCGTGCGGCTTCGAAGCTGTTGTTGGCGGTGCAGAACGTTTTGAGCTTCAGTTTTATGGCAAGCATCTTCTGGGCGCGTATCTCCCGTATCTCGCTCTCTATGACCGCTAGCTCGCGCCTGAGCCCGTTTATCCTGTCGTACCTCTTCGCATCGCATCTTGCAATCTCTATCTCCTTCAGTCTTCTCTTCTCCTCCAGCTTGTCTAGAACCTTTCCCTGGTTTATGCCCTCCATCCCAACGCTGAACTCGAATGGGAAATCAGTGTTGTGCACAAGCGAGCCCAGCAGCTCGCCGTTGCGTTCTGCGCCATTGCTTCGCACCACCACGCACGAGATGGCCCTGTGTGCATTCTCCCGGACCTTTACCATTGAGCGTAGGTCTTCGGACAGGCTGTAGCCCATGCACACCTCTATCGCCTTGCCTTTCCGCAGCACCATGTTGTTGATGATGTGCCCGGAGTTAAGGTACGCTACAGAACAGAGGAGCAGCAGTGCGTCTGCTGCAAGCAGGTATGCGTTGCGCAGCAGGATCCCAGACGCAAGGGTCGCAATAGCAGCGGCGTATACGGCATACGCGTAGCCCCTGTTTTGCAGTTCGACATCAAGCACGTATTCGCCTATATGAGGCTCGTCCTCCCAAGGAAGGTGTCCGAACCAAGCACGGCAGACAGTTCCCTGACAGATATGCCCGTGAGCATGAGGCTGAACACGGGCAATACGAATGCGGCGAGTATGAAGTACGACATTATGCTGAATAGGTAGTTGACGAGGTCTGACAGTTGCTTCGACACGACGCTACCTGCACTTGTGAGTGCTGAGATTATGCTGCTGTTTTCAGTGCTTGCGCCTGTGTACGCGAGCAACGAACCCTCCACGTTGTTGAAATCAAAGACAAGCTGTGCGCCCCCGTTTCCTGCTTCCGCAGAGGCATAATAGCTAAGCAGCGTTGCATTCATCACGTACGAGAGCGGCAGGACCAGATACAGGCCAATCGTCAATGCTATCAGAAATCCGCCGAGTTTGCGCACAGGATAGAAAGTTCTCAATATCAGGCCCAGCGGCAGCAGCAGCGTCATGGCGCCTGCCGCCGCCACAGCTAGCACTGAAGCCTGCACCGCTACGCTTACAGCCGCAGCGCCAAGCACCTGCACAGTGCTCTGTATCTGCGATAGCAGCGGGCTGAGGAACGTCTTGAAAAAACCAAGCGCAGCGTAAGCTGCCACCAGGCCCGTGATTGTGACTGTGACGCTGCTCAGCACAGACGAATGGGCTGCGCCGAGGTATTCGTACTGGCCCTGGCCCACAAGGTAATCATAGGCGAAGCATATGGCTGTGTTGCCAGCCATGAATCCACTGCATGTCATAGTGGTGCCATTGGTGAGCACCACCGAGTTGATGAGCATGCCTATCATCCCTCCGCCTGCAAACAAGACCACGAACCCACCCACCAACGCCCCGTTTATCACAGACTGCATAAGCTCGCTTTTGCCTATGTCCTTGAGTTTCTTGTCGTTCAGTGCGTATCCCATTCCGAGAAGCATGCCGCCTATGGATATCATTATGCCAACAAGCAGCACAGCGATACCGAAGCCACCTGCTGCTAGCAATCCCGCAGGCATAGCCTACACCGTAGAGTTGGTGAGGTTGCTCAGTAGGCCTGTGGACGCGAGCGCCAGCCCGTTGGAAGCCACCGAGAGCACGGCCACGATCACCGCCCCTATCAGCACGTCAATCGCCGTGCTATGGAAATTCGCCCTCTTTGTTGCGGGGAACAGCTGCCCTATCGCGTAGAATATACCAGCGACTATGAAGAGCACGGCACTCAGCACGGGGCCTATGTGGGCCAGCAGGCTCTGCACGCCGTTGAGCGTGGTTATTATGCTGAACGACAGCGGAATTGCATGCACCTTCCCGCCGAACAGCAGCGGCAGCCACGCTATCTTTGCGTATCTCTTTATCAGAGCCACGGTTTGCGTAATCATAGTATTACTCTTTTACTTAGATATATATCATTTACTTAAGTAAACATATAAAAAGGTTGCTGCCCAGTGCTTTTTGGTGCACGTGTTGGTATGTTTCAAAGCGGTGCAAGCCCAAAACCCACAGGAGCGATAAATACGCTTGCTTTATCGCAGAAACAGCGCTGCGGAGCTCTCCTCAGGGCGCCAAACTGCCTTCGGGCCGCCTATATGAAAAGCAATATATAGGTGCTCTGCGCATACCAGAGCCTATAAAGTGAATGAGCATGAAGATTAGGCCCGGGCGTTGCGTGAGGAACCTGAATAGCCAAGCCTATGCTAGGTATTCGGTCAAGAAGCCCAAGAAGAACTACATACGCGCATTGCCGAGGACGAGCCTGCTCATATTCAACATGGGCGCAGACAAGCCTGATTTCGACCTCACGATGAGGCTGGTTTCAAGACAGGACGTGCAGCTCAGGAGCAACGCACTCGAGGCGGCCAGGCAATCCGCGAACAAGTATCTGGAGCGTGAAACACCGGAATCTTACTACTTCCGCGTGGTTCCTTACCCGCACAACGTGATACGTGAAAAGAAGTTCGCCACGGGCGCCGGTGCAGACCGTATATCCCAGGGAATGACGCTTGCGTTCGGCAAGCCTACGGCGGTTGCGGCAAGAGTGAGCGAAGGGCAGACTGTCATGGAGCTGCGGGTGGCGTCAGGCAATAAAGTGGTGGCCAGGGAGGCGATGAGGCGTGCTTCTACGAAGCTCTCGGGCACATATTCTGTATCTATGGAGGTCAGGAAGGCTCAGTAAGCAGCGGTTAGAACCTACCTTGTTTTTCACACTCCTATCGCTTCAGGAACGGCATGGTCCCTATGCGCATACTGTTGCAATTTCCGGAAGGGCTCAAGCAGCATGCACTCGAGCACGCAAAGAAGCTCGAAGCCGAAGACAACGAGGTGTTCGTCTCGGCGTCGCCAAGCTTCGGTGCCTGCGACCTTGCGATAGATGAGGCCAGGAGGATAGGCGCCGACAAGCTCGTGCATTTCGGGCATGCCGAGTTCCACCGCGTCGACTTCAACGTGGAATACGTACCCTACAGGATGGACGCCAAGCTCGATGTGCTCGAGGACTCGCTTCCGGAGCTTGAAGCGTTCAGGAGCATATGCCTGATGACAACGGTACAGCATGTCCACCAGCTTCCTGACATAACGCGTTTCTACGAGCGCAACGGCAAGGGCGTCGTGCTGAACAGGCCAAATGGCTTTGCCAAGCAGGCGGGGCAGCTGCTGGGCTGCGATTCGGGCAACGTCACTGTCCTGGACAGGCATGTGGACGCTTTCGTATACTTCGGCGGCGGCATATTCCATCCGATCGGCGCCCTCCTGCAGACCACTAAGCCTTTCCTGGTGGTTGATCCGTTCCTGAACAGCGTCAGACGGATAGACGGGATGCGCGAGGAGTACAGGAAGAGGAGCAGGGGCAGGGTGCTGGCCTCACTCGGGGCCAAGAGGTTCGGAATCCTGGTGAGCACCAAGAACGGTCAGTACAACATGCAGCTTGCGGGGCTGCTGAAGAAAAGAATGGAGGCGACGGGGCTCTCAGCGGCAATCCTTGTTTCAAACACGCTGGATTTCGGTTCGATAAGCAACATGCTCGAGTTCGATGCTTTCGTTAACACTGCCTGCCCAAGGATAGCGATAGACGATACCGACAGGCTGAGGAAGCCCCTCCTGAGCGCCAACGAGTTGATGGAGGTGCTGAAGTTGAAGCAGGATGCAGGTAGCTAGGGTTCGCAGGCTAAGCACACATCTGGCCTGCAAGCCAGCCACCGCTCGCGCTCCCAAAGCTATCTTCCGCTGTCCACCGCCAATGCGCTTCTTCCCCGCTCATTGCGATTATGACGCCTTGAGCGAGACAGTCGCTATCTGTGTCATCAGGTTGCTGGCCGTGGCAGTGCTGTAATACGCCCAGATGGTTCCGGACACAGAGCTGCCTACGGATGTAGGAAGCGCAGTGACCGCGCCCGCTGAGTTTATGTAGTTGCCCGTAGTGAAAGTGACTGTCTGACCGCTAGATAGCGTGCCTACGCTCATACCATTCGTGCCCGCAAACATCGCGGTTGCCGGAGTTGCTGCCCCGTATGCCGTGAAGAGCAGGTATGTGGATGTCCAACTGCTGCCGGTGGCCTGGCCTATTATAGCGGTCAGTGTGCCTGTGTGCAGGGTAGGGCTCGAGCAGAGGTAGCCGGAAAGTGCAATGCAGCTGGTGCCCAGTAGCGCGCCGCTGCTGAAGATTCCGAGGCTGAACAACGCACCCAGTACGACAGCTATGATCAAGATGGCCCAGCCGTAGGTCATCAGGTACTCCATCGCGCTCTGCGCTTTCCTCGTTCTAACGGAATTCTTCATCTTTACCACGTGTATTTCTTCTGATAGTAGCTATTTAAAGCTTATGCGGTTCCGCATTCCAGTGGCCTGCCGCCAGCAGCTCGCTGGCCGCGCTCTCCAACTGTATCCTTGCAGTATCCTGCTTCCTCCTGAAGTCTGGCACTACCGA
>DAHVUT010000022.1 GCA_027328425.1 Microcaldota archaeon
CTCTTCCCGGTGGACTTCATAGTGGAATACATAGAGCAGACACGCGCATGGTTCCAGTCGCTACTGAGGTGCGGCATGTTCGCCTACGGCAAGGCAACGGTAAGGGACATAGCAGTGCACGGCATACTCTGGGGCACCGACGGCAAGAAGATGAGCAAGAGCTTGGGCAACTTCAGGCCACTGGAGGACATAGTGAAGTACGCGGGCGCCGACGCCTTCAGGTTCTGGATACTCAACCACAACCAGATAGACAACAGGGTGGAGAAGGACGAGGACATAAGGGACAGCCAGAAGCCCCTACTGGTGCTCTACAACATAGCAGCATTGCTCAATGAATACTCGGCCGCCATAGGCTATTCGCCCAAAGGGGCAAGCCACTTGAGATCCAAACTCGACGCAGAGGACACATGGATCGCTTCGAGGTGCACCTCTATGCTCGACACGGTGACGAAGAGCATGAACTCTTACGAGCCAGGAACAGCCGCAAACGCGCTGAACAGGTTCATCGTCGAGGATCTGAGCAGGTTCTACCTTAAGGCGGCGAAGAAGAGGATACTCTACGGAAGCAAGGGCGCAGCGGAGAGGAGCCTCGACACGATCAACTACGTGCTCTTCAACGCGCTGATCGCCATATCCCCATTCACGCCGTTCACTGCGGAGCGCATCTACCTGGACAGGTACGGATACAAGGAGAGCATTTTCCTCGAGGACTGGCCCAAACCCAGGAAGGGGGCTGTGAATGCAGAACTCGAGAAGGAGTTCGAGATAGCGATAGACACGATAACTGCGCTGCTCAACGCCAGAGAGAAAGCGAAGGCGAGGCTGAGATGGCCGATAGCGCAGGGAACCGTTGAGGTCAAAGACAGCGAGACGCAGCTCGTGCTCGAGAAGATGTCGGGACTGATTGAGGAGTACACAAACGTGAAGGAGCTGAAGGTGAAGCGGGTGCAGGGCTTCGCGAGGGAGATAAGGCCCATGTTCGGCAAGATAGGGCCCGAGTTCAAGGAAAGGGCGCAGGCTGTAGGCGAGGCGCTCGCGAAGGCTGATGCAGACGAAATAGAGAGGGGCATAGCCGCCTATGGCCACTACCCATTGCACACAAGCCAGGGGATGGCAAACATAACAAAGGAGCATTTCACAATAACGGAGAAGCTAGAAGCGGGCAATGCGATACAGTTCAGGTACGGCATGGCGAGCGTAAACGCGGAGATGAGCAGAGAGTTGATGGAGGAGGCAATGGTGCGTGAGTTCGAAAGGCGCGTGCAGCTCTCCCGCAAGGAGATGAAGCTCAGGAAAACTGACAAAATACTTTTGCGCTACACGGCAGGGCCGGAGATGGAGCGCATAGTGAGCTCCAACTCAGAAACAATAAAGAAGGACGTTAACGCCAAGGAAATAAAGACAGGCATAAGCGACGAGGCCAACGCAAAGGAGTTCGACCTGGAAGACGAGAAGCTGAGGATAGAGATAGAGAAAGCAAACTGACTACTGCTGGCTCACCGCAACGCTTGGCGAAATCTCGGAGTGCTTAAACGTCTTCCTCCTTTCCATCTTGCCCCAGCAGTCCTTGCAGATCACGAGCCTGAGCGCCTTTGTCTTCTTCTTCGAACTCTTGACGCAGTTGACGCATATCTTTCTGCTGCAGTAGTCGCACACATCGTACTTGACTACCTCGGTGCCGCACCTTTCACATCGCATGTAAAACTCACTATTTGCAAATCCGTTAGGTAGTGAAGGTATAAAAATATGTAATAGACTTACAGTTCCGTGCGGAGCGGCAAAAGGGATTTAAAGCAGAGAAGCCAAGTTGCAGCATGTATTCCGACGAGCTGGAGAAACTCTTTGCTAGGAGGGGGATAACGCCAGGTGACAGGGTAAAGGTGGCTGTCAATGGCATGACGTTCGAGGGCATACTCATGCCGCGGCCGGAATTCGGCGACAATGGCACGCTTGTGCTCAAGCTGCCAAACGGCTACAACGTAGGCATGCATTTAGGAAAGCGCCCGCGGCTGGAAAAGATAAATGGCAAGAGGGCCAAGTTTGAGTTCCCGAAAGCAAAATTGGAAAGGAAGGAAGGCCTGCCCGATGTAACTATAATCGCCACAGGCGGCACCATAGGCGCCAAGGTGGATTACGAGACAGGCGGGGTCCACTGGCTGTTGGATCCGGAAGAGCTGCTCTATACCGTGCCGGAACTCAAGGGCATAGCCAACTACAGGGTGGTGAACCTGATGAGCATTGGCAGCGAGGACATGATGTACAGGGACTGGCAGGAGATAGCCAAAACAGCGGCAAAAGAACTCTCGAGGTCCAGGGGCGTTGTGATAACCACAGGCACGGACACGATGCATTACACCTCCGCTGCTCTTTCATTCATGCTCCGCGGAATAAATGGCCCTGTCGTGATAACGGGCTCGCAACGGAGCAGCGACAGGGGTTCGAGCGACGCATTCATGAACCTCGCCTGTGCA
This sequence comes from Microcaldota archaeon, assembly GCA_027328425.1. Lineage (GTDB taxonomy): Archaea > Micrarchaeota > Micrarchaeia > Micrarchaeales > CABMGC01 > JAJYVH01. The sequence goes on from DAHVUT010000022.1 coordinate 2,472, forward strand.
GCCCGCATCGCAGCGAACGCGAACGTGGCGGAGGTGGGCGTATGCATGCACGCGACATCTTCAGACACATCATGCAATTTCATACGCGGGACCAAGGTCAGGAAGATGCACACCACAAGACGCGACGCTTTCAGGCCCATCGACTCGCCCACCATAGCAAACGTGACAAGGGAAGGCGAAATAACGTACACGGACGAGCAGAGGGTGCGCATCAAGGACGATGGCAGGGAGCTGCACATGCTCAAGGGCTACGAGCCGAGGGTTGCGCTGCTCAAGTTCTACCCGAACGCTGACCCGGAGATCATAGACCACTACTTGGAGAAGAAATACAGGGGGCTCATAATAGAGGGCACGGGCATGGGCCACGTGGCCGTCTCGCCGCACGACGCGAAGTACTCGTGGCTCAGCCACATAAAAAGAGCGGTGGACTCAGGCATGATAGTTGGCATCACGTCGCAGACGATAAACGGGAGGGTCAACCCGAACGTTTACACAAACGGCAGACTAATATTGGGCGCCGGGGCGATATACTGCGAAGACATGCTGCCGGAAGTGGCGCTCGTCAAGCTCGGGGTGCTGCTCGGCAACCACAGGAGACAGGAAGCGGCGCAGCTTCTCACCAGGAACATAGCTGGCGAGATAAGCGAGAGGAGCGAAGTGGGGCTGCAATTGTGATGCGTATGCTGGACAAAGGCGACTACAGGAAGCTCGGCTTCAAGTGCGGACTGGAAGTGCACCAGAGACTGGCCACGCAGACGAAGCTTTTCTGCGGCTGCGATGCGCAGCTGCCAAACGACGTATCTGTGGCGGAGGTGGAAAGGAGGCAGAGGGCCGTGGCGGGCGAACTGGGCAGCATAGACCAATCTGCAGCCTTCGAGACGTCTAAGGATAGGAAGTTCGTGTACAATGCCTTTGCCAAGACCACATGCCTGGTGGAACTCGACGAGGAACCGCCGCACGCGCTCAACAGGGAGGCACTCGACATAGCGATGCAGATAGTCGCATCGCTGCGCGCCAGAGCGCCTGACGAGCTTGAAGTCATGAGGAAGGAGGTGGTCGACGGCAGCGACACAAGCGGCTTCCAGAGGACTATGCTCGTGGGCTACGACGGCAGTATAGAAACTGCCGGCAGGCGAATCGGCATACCCACGGTATTCCTAGAAGAGGAATCCGCTGGCATAGAGTACAACGACAGCGGGGTCGCCGTCTACAACCTGGACAGGCTTGGAGTGCCGCTGATGGAGATAGACACGAACCCGGACCTCGAGACCCCGGAGGAGGCAAAAGCGGCTGCAGCGGCGCTCGGCCTGATGCTCAGGCTCACGGGCAGGGTGCAGAGAGGCATAGGCAGCATAAGACAGGACGTCAACGTGTCGATACGCGAAGGCGCAAGGGTGGAGATAAAAGGCTTCCAGGATCTGGACACAATGGACACTGTCATCGCGAACGAGGTGGAGAGACAGCTGCGCCTTGTGGAGATACGCAACGAGCTGGCGAAGCGAAAGGCAAAGGTGCACGCCGCGCACGCCGACGTTACCAGCGTTTTTGGAGAGACGAAGGCGCGCATAGTGGCGAAGAGCATAATGGGCGATGGCATTGTAATGGCAGCCAGGCTGGAGGGATTCGTGGGTGTGCTTGGCAGGGAAGTGAATGCGGGCAGGAGGCTCGGCAGCGAGATAAGCGACTACGCGAAGTTTGCGGGACTAGGAGGCATAATACACAGCGACGAGGACCTTCCTGGGTACGGCTTCTCTGAAAGGGAGATAGGAACACTGCGGAATCTCCTCGGCCTAGGGCCCAGCGACGCGTTCATAATGGTTACGGGAGAGAGGGGCGCATGCGCACGGGCGATCGACGCCGCTTGCGCCAGGGCGGCGCAGGCGCTGGAAGGAGTGCCGAAAGAGACAAGAGGAGTCGACCAGAAGACGCTGGTGACAACATTCCTCAGGCCGTTGCCCGGTGGTGAGCGCATGTATCCTGAGACTGACGTCAGGCCGATGGCGATTGATGCCGGAATGCTCGAACTCGCGAAGAGCAAGGCAGTGGATGCGGAATCAGTTTCGAGACGGCTCAGGAAGGCGATAGGCAACAGGCAACTGGAGGAGCAGATGCTATGGTCCCAGCACCTGGGCAGGTTCCTGGAGATAGTGGAGAAGACGGGAGCTGACGGCAGCGTGGTGGCGGCCACACTGCTAGAGAAGGTGACACAACTGAGGCGCAGCGGAGTGAACGTGGGCGCGATAGGCGACGATGCGATGCTCAAGGTGTTCGCGGAATATGGGAAAAGCAGCATTGCGAAGGCTGCGATAGAGGAGATACTGAAGCGCGAGCCAAAGAATGGCGCAGACGTGGAGCGCATAATAAAGTCAGAGAGACTGGAGCGCCTGAAGGGCAGGGAGCTGGAGCTCGCAATAAAAGAGGCCGGAGATGGGGGCGAAAGGGAAGATAGGCTGCGCCGCATTATGAGCAAGCACAGGCTCAACATAGACGGGGATGAACTAAGGGCTATGCTGAAGTGACGGCTACGCGCCTTCCTTGTGCTGTGGCTCTGGTTCCACCAGATCGGCCATGTCGCCAAAGAAATCCTCGCCTTCCTCGAAAGTGCCCGCTTTCAGCAGCACCATGTCTTCTGGCTTGGAGCCTATCATGTCTTTGACGAATGCCACCTCATCCACTATTCCGGAGTGCTCGCTCGTGAACACGTTGCTGTAGCCTCCCTGCGCGAGTCGCTGCACCACTGTTTCCCTGTGCCTTGCCGGCAGGCTCACTGCAAGAACCCTGCCGCCATCGTTGAGCGTTGACGCTATGCCGACCTCGCCGGTATCAGCGAAGGCTCCACTCACATCGAATATCACGAAGTTTCTCGTTCTCTGGGGCTTCACCGCCTTGTAGGTGCCGCCCACAGTATCGAACCTCTGTATGACCAGGCCCGCCGTGACCAGCACTGCTATCAGCAGGTAGTACGGCTGTATCGCCTCCCCGAGCAGCAGGCCAGCGAAGAGCAGCGTGAGGAACGGCGATAGGAAGTAGACGTTGGTCACAAGCGTAGTCTTAAGCAGCCTGAACGAATAGAAGTAGGTATAGAAACCGATAACGTTGTCTCCTGCGACAAGCAGCATCGCCAGCACATAGCCGGGCTGTATCGGGGACAGCACCGCCCCTGTGGCCACGAAAGCGACTCCGAACAGCGCAACCGCAGAGACGTTGAATATCAGGAGCTCGCTGGGCATGTCGAAGATGTATTTCTTCATTAGCAATGACGCTATCGCGTAGCCTCCAGCAGCAAGCACGAGCATCAGCAGCACGGGTATGTCCGGATTGCTGAACACAATGCCAAGCTGGCCGCCTGTCAGCGCCACATATATGCCAACGAATGCGAGCGTGAGCGCTACCACCTGGCTCTTGCTCAGCCTTTCCCTGAGTATGACAGGTATGAAGATGAGCATGAGCAGCGGCGACGTCCTGAACACCACTGTAGCCAGGGCCGCACTGACATAGCGCTCTGCAAACAGTATGGCCGCGCCGAATGGCAGGTACGTGAGCAGCCCCATGAGCGCTATCAGGCCGAACTTCCTGGGCTGCCTGAAGTACGAGGCCGCCTCGCGCTGTTTCCCTGTGGCAAACACGAGCAGCGTTGCAAACACGGTGCCTATGGCGTACGTGAGCAGGAAGAATTCGGCCAGGCTCATCTGCGTGGCCAGTGCCAGCACTATCGGCACAAGCGCGCCTGTCACAAGGCCGAATACGAGGGCGGCGAAGCCCCGTGTCTTAATCTGCATCCTCTCAGTATCAATGGAAGCCTGGTCCTTTTAAAATGGTACAAAAAATAACGTATTTACCAATGTTTTTGTTAGTTTGCAAATAGCTTAAAAACATGAGCAGATACGCATATGCATGCAGGAGTACCAGGAGTTCAAGAGTGAGTTCAACGACAAGTACAGCCTAGTGTCGAGGAAGATACTGCGGGCGCTATCTGAGAATTCAAGGATAAGCGTATCGGACCTCTCGAAGCAGCTGGGGCTCTCCAGAAAGACCACCAAGGACAGGATAGAGAAGCTGGAGCGGGAACTGGGCATACGCTACACGCTGGAGCTGAATGAGGACAAGCTCGGGATAGGCAACCCCCACCTCATAATGCTCAAATTCGGCAGGAAACCTAGCAACGACGTCATCAAGGCAGCATTCTCGCGATCCCACATACCGCAGGTGGTCGCGAGGGTGAACGGGGGCTATGACATGTTCGTATACGCTAACGCGCAGAGGCGCGACGAGTACGTGCACTGGGACAAGAGCATGCAGATATCGCTTGCGGAGTATGGCGTATTTTGGTACCCTTCGGAAGTGGCGCACAAGCAGCTTGGCTTCTACCCGATAAGGAACCAGCTGATAGAGAGGATGGAGATGTCGCCAAAGCACAAGGCGATATTGAAGGCATTGAACGCAAACTCGCGCGCCACGTTCCAGGAGATATCCAAGCAGACAGGCCTTCACTTCAACACAGTGGCGTACAACTACAAGAGCCTGCTGGAGCTCGGCTACATAAAGCGATTCACGCTCGTCATGCGCAAGCCAGTGGATCTGACCCTGATGGCTCTTTTTGACAAGTACAGGATATCAGACAGGTTCGAGGACGATGCCAGGTCCACAAGGTACATGTTCAAGGCAGACGATGACAACTCCCTGATAAGCAGGTTCGTGCTTGTGAATGAGCTCGTGGGGGCCAACGACTTCTTCGGCGCTGGCATATTCGACAGCGCGGAGATGGCACAAAAAGGATTCGTGAACCCGTACAAGAAGATGCACGCCCCCGATAAGGCCAATCCGTCCTACGGGACCGTGGAGGACGTGATACTCGGCGATCTTCCGATAAGAAGCCTGGAGACCAAAAAGGCGTACAGCACCCTCGTATGGAAACCGCAGGAGGACGAGGGGCAGTAGGCGCGCCGCCGCAGCGTCAGGCCATAAGCTCCGCAAGGCTCCTTTTTTGCACTCCTAGCAGCTGCTCCACGCCCAGCGCGTTCAGGTTTATTGATCTCTCGAAAAGCTCCCTGCACGAAAGCCCGTTGGCGAGCGCCTTGAGCACGCTCGTGTCCGTGACGTGGAGGCTCCTGTCATCGCCGCACACAACGTCGGGATCGGAGAGCTTGGCCTCGCCGGCCCACGATAGTATCTGCATCTCCCTGGAAGTGACGACACCCCTCTTGATCAGGCTGCCGGCAAACTCGGACGCTATCATGCCCCTGACGAAGAGGTGCTGCACCGCAAGCAGGGACGTGAGCAGGTTGAGGTGGTCGCCGTAGCCCTTTGGCGAGTCGCGCATCATAGTATACCCATCGCCCTTCCTCTCTATGCCCAGTTCTGTGACCGGCCAGCACACGGGGCAGTCGACCGTGGTCTTTATCACAGCGAGCAGGTATCTCACTGCAAAATTGATAGTAGGGCTCTTCTCCCTGAATAGCTCGTAAAGCTCCATGGAAGTCGTTGGGGCCGCCATGCTCCACGAATGGCCGCAGCCCCTCGCCACAACCTTCGTCCCGAGCTCGTTCCTGAACTCGTGCGCCCGGCCAGAGCAGAACAGGTGCACAGTCTTGGCGTCGGCAGAGAGCGTGGCCTTTATGACTTTCTTAGAGCTCTCGCCGCAGTTCGGGCAGGACATGGAAACTATCCAAGGGTGCGAAGTCCTGGTTATTTTGGAAAGCACCTTCCTGAACTTCGGATCGTGGAGCGCCGCGACAGACTGCAGGAACTCGTTGTCCGGACCCAGCATGAGCACCTCCTCCTTCGGCACGAAATTAAAATACAGCGGCACATTTGCAGCATCGACCCCGAGCCCGTTCAGCAGTTCCTTTATGACAAGGTAGTACTGTATCGCCTTCGCCTCGGGCAGCTTCTTGGCGTACTTCATGGCAGTTTCCGCAATCTCCCTGTCCCTCTCGACCCAGTATGTGCCCCTCAGGCTCTCGTCCACCGGTTCCTCTCCGAACTCGGCGCTGGTCACATCGCTGCAGCGCTTCTTGAATGCGCTCTCGCCGAGCCTCCAAAGCTGGTGTTTCACGTAGCGGTATGGCTCTATGTCGGTGTCCAGGCTGCTTATTATGTTTATAGAAGGCGCTTTGGCAGCTTCAAGCATCTCCTCCCCCGTGATGGCGGAGATGTTCCTCCTCACCTCCTCGCCAGAGCCGCGCGATGCGCCGTACTTGCCCAGGTACAGCGTGCCGAAGGCAGAGAGGAACAGGGCCTCGAGGAAGTACGCGGCCTCGTAGAGCGGGGAGAACGAGTTAGGCACCTCGCCGCCTATGACTATCGCATAGTCGTTGTTCTTGTCCGCATCCGAGCACATAGCCACCTCTATGCCTCCGCCGCTTTCCCTCACCCTGTGCAGGTAGCGGAAATTCACCTTGCCGTCAAATGCGAGCAGCTGCTCCACGAACGCAGCCAGGCCGTCAATGTTGCCCCTGATCAGCTTGGTGAAGAGATACCCGTCGAGCCCCTCCATGCAGATTCTAGAGGAACCAATGCTTTTATTGTTTCTCGTTACTTCCTGCTTCGTTTCATCCTTGATATCTCGTCGAGCAGGTTCCTCTCCTCATCGTCGAGCAGGTAGCTGAACTTGGAGCGCAGCAGCATCTCCTCGTCGTCATTTATGTGCGAGTACATCACTTTGTCGTCCTTTATCTGCCTGCCGAAAGTGACGCCGTCCATGGATATGGCGACGCTCTCGCCCCTCACCGCCTCTTCCACGTTCGTGCCGTTGTTCTGCAGCTCCTTGACGCGGCCGAGCGGATCGCCTTTCTCGTCCATCAAGAGCACCGACGGCCTCAACTTGCCCGCAACCACGTCAACCCCGAATATCGCAGGATGCGACATCCTGAAGGCGGTGTTGGGCACCACCTTTAGCATGCACGGGAACGTAAGGGTCCTTGCCGCATCCTCCCTCTCCCTCTTCTTCTGCTCGCCCAGCCAAGCATTGTAGTCGTCGAGTATCTTGTATATTATATTCTCATCCAGTACCTTCACGTTCGCAGCCTCGCTCTCGCGCTCCGCATCGTCGTCTACGCTCACGTTGAAGGCCAGCACCACGGAGCTGTACGGGTCAAGGGAGCGCATGCTGAAGGCGTCGAGCACGTCGCGCTTGCTCACGTTGCCTATGCCCTTCTTGCTTATCTTAACGCCCTCCGCGCCGAGGAGCCTTGACAGCGCCTCCATGCTGCCCATCGTGTCCGTCTTGAGCACTATGCCCGGTTTCTCCACCGCGAACACATCCTGCATCTCCCCGCTTATCTCCTTCTCATAATCGGCGTCCAGCGTGGATATCAACAGGGAGCCGGGCAGCGCCTCCTCGAAGCCGACCCCGCTTATCTTCACCCCTGAGGCCGCGGAAACGGAATCCACATAATAATACTTGCTTCCCGCTTCGCGCATCTCCTGCAGCGGCTTGGGTTTCAGAAGCGCCCTGATCCTGCCGACCGCTATCCCGTTGGCTGTCGCGAACGCCACGCTCTCGTTCACCTTCAGTTCGCCGTTGTACAGCACCACGTCTATGGTGGTGCCCAGCCCCTTCTCCTCCTTCTTCTCGAGTATGCTGCCTTTGCCTGGGCCCGATGCCTCTATGTTGAGCCTCGCCTCAAGGAAGCGCTGCGTTATGCCAGCCGTGTACACGAGCAGCTCGGCTATGCCCTCGCCGGTCTTCGCGCTCACAGGCAGTATCGCCACCTCTTTCCTGAAGTCCCTGACCCTGTCGAAGCGCTCGCTCTCGAAACCGAGCTCGCTCAGCTTGCCCACCAGCTCGTAGAGCTTTGTATCGAGCGAAGCGTCCACGTCCGTTGTCTGCTTTGCAATCGATTCGGCAAAACTCATAGTGTGTTGGTTCCTCCAACCGGTCAGCAGGTCTATCTTGTTGGCCGCTACGATGAAAGGCGTCTTGTACTCCTTGAGTATCTCTATCGCTTCGTATGTCTGGGGCTCGAATCCCTTGCTTATGTCCACTACAAGGATCGCGAGGTCAGCAACGGCCCCGCCGCGCTTCCTGAGGTTCGTGAAAGCCTCGTGGCCCGGCGTGTCTATGAACAGCAGCGCCGGTATCGATATCTTTGCCCCGAACTGCTTCAGCACCGACCCGGAAACTTTCTCTATGACATCCAGCGGCACCTCGCTTGCGCCTATGTGCTGCGTTATGCCTCCAGCCTCTCGGCTCGCCACGGCCGTGTGCCTCACTGCGTCAAGCAGAGCTGTTTTCCCGTGGTCTACGTGCCCCATCACCACTATTATAGGCTGACGTATCATTGGCACCACCAGAAGAGCTAATTATAAAAGTATTGAACATAGAATGTATAAAAAGGCTGATTCTTGGATAATTCTGCT
>DAHVUT010000006.1 GCA_027328425.1 Microcaldota archaeon
ATCGTGCCCGGCGACATAGTGATGTCGTACGACACGCAGACCGGCGCATTCGTGCCGAACATAGTGGCAAAGGTGCTAACGTACAACGTCAGCAAGGAATACATAATAAACGGCGTCATTGTTACCGACGCCAACGAGTACTTCTACACGCAGGGCGGCTGGGTAATGGCCTCCGGCCTGCACGTCGGCGACTCCATATTCAACCCTGTGAGCGGCGCGTATGTCGGGGTCGCATCAATAGTGACTGTCTCCTCGCAGTCAGTGGTCTATGACATAGTGGGCAATGACGGCAACAACGTCGTCGTAGATTATGGTTATCTTGCTGATGCCATATCTGGTTAAGTGATGCTGTGGTTTTGAGAAATGTGGTTTTGGCTGCAATTGTAGTTGTAATAGTGATAGCGGCTGCATACTATATGCTAATGTCTGTGCGGCTTCCTTCAACGAGCAGTTCCAGCAGTACGTACGCCACAACCACCGTCAACGCCACAGCAATGGCAATAGACGCAGTCAATGCCTCCCTCCTTACGCCGGTGCAGGCCCCCTACGCCGTCAGTTACTCGAAGACGTTCAGCACGCATGCCTACTATGCGCCGTGCAATGCAATTGATGTATTCGTTGTGTATCAGAATCCACCCACGTTCTTCGCGGCCAACTATTCGCTGCTGAACGAGACTGTGCCCTTCGCCGTCTATGACCAGGTGTACGTATTCAACCGGACTGTCTACTCTACCGTGATGCCAGGCTGCCCATTCATAAACTCCACCACAAGCAACGACTTCATCTCCTACGCAAGCAATTACACAGAAATTCCGCTCTCCGGCATAGGCACGAACGCTCTGCTCCAGGAGTTCAACAACCTGACGCAGTACGGCCTCAACAATACCGATTCACTGTACATAGGCCCGATGCCGCATCTGAGCGCCTACGTGCTGACCGTAGCATACAAGAACTATATCATCGATCTGAACACCTGGGGCTTCTACAAGCACATGAATGCCTCTATGCTCGTCGACTACGCCAATTACGCCATCTCAAAGCTGAAGTGATCGGTTGGGCTCGAAGCTCGTTCCTGTATACGTGGCACTGTCGCTCTTGCTTGCCGTCTCGCTCTTGTTCTACGTCTTTCCGCACGCGCCCCATTATGCCAACCAGCTGCTCAACGCTTCGCTTGTGAGCGGCTTGCTCGGAGCCAACTACTCAATTTCCAGCTCCAACTGCACCGTTTCCAGCTACCTGAAGTCGTCAGGGGTGCAGAGCATATGCACCCAGGCATTCAATCTAACCTCAAATGTGCGGGGCAAGCCGAGCACGCTCCTCGTTTTCGTGTACCGCATGAACAGCAGTGCAAGCGCGCAGAGCTATGTGCAGCGCCTGACATCTGACCTTAACACTACCCCGTGGGCACCCGGTGCCACTTCCGAATTCAGCCTCCTGCAGCGCAATGGCACGAACGTGTACTTCACTACCATGAAGATATACTCGCACGTCACCTACCTCACCACCACGGCCTACCTGCTGCTCAACGGCACCATAATAGGCGCTACAGCGGAGGCGGTAGCCAATGAAACAGCATACACCTCCATGCAGGACAATACTGTAAGGCTCCTCTATCTCCTTTACAACAACACAGCAGCAAGCTAATACAGGACGGAGATGCGCCTTCGGGATAGGCCTCTGGCCCTCTCCCCCTCTATCGGTATCTCCCGGCCGCAGCCCATGCATCTGTTCCTCGCGTCGATGTTCCATTCGGTTATGCCGAAGCCGAGCCTGCCTATCACCTTCCTGTGGCAGCCAGGACAGTATGTGCTCTCGTGCCTGTTCCCGGGTGCGTTGCCTATGTAGACATAGTTGAGCCCGTTGCGCCTCGCTGTGTCATAATGGGTCTTCAGTGTTGAGTAGGGCGTTTCCTGGAAATCGAGCATCCTGTAATCCGGATGGAAGCGCGTGAACTGTGTGGGCGTGTCCCGGCCCAGGTCATTCGCTATCCACTTGGTGAGCGAATCGCACGCCTTCAGCGAGTCTCCCACCTGCGGGATTATCAGGTCCGTTATCTCTATATGGATCTTCGCTTTCTTCATCCAGAGCAGCGCCTCCTTTATCGGCTCTTCGGACTGCACCGTTTCGTATTTGTTGGCGAACTTCTGCTCTCCGCTGCCCTTGAAGTCAACCACCACTGCGTCCACCAAGCCTTTCATCTCGCGCACCGAATCCTCAGTCATATAGCCGTTGCTGACCCATACGTTCTTCAGCCCCTTCCTGCGCGCCAGTCTGGCGGTGTCCAGCGCGTACTCTATGAATATCGTAGGCTCATTGTACGTATACGCTATTCCCTGCACTCCCTGCTCCAGCGCCAGCTCAACAGCCCATTCGGGTTCGAGCTCCATGCCCCTTATGTCGCGCTTCTTGCTTATGCTGTGGTTCTGGCAGAAGAGGCAGCCGAAGTTGCATGAGCTTGTGCCTATGCCGAGCACGTACGCGCCAGGCATGAAGTGGTTGAAAGGCTTCTTCTCTATCGGGTCTACCTGCACCGCCTCGGCTAAACCGTAGTTGGTGAGGTAGAGCCTGCCGCCCCTGTTCCGCCTGACGAAGCAGAAACCGTGCGCGCCTTCAGGTATCTTGCAGAGCCGAGCGCAGGCTGTGCATTCCACCTTCCTGCCCTCAAGCTTCCTATACAGGGTTGCTTCCTTTTCCACGCTATTACAATTGGCGCCCGATGTATTTATTGCTTGCCCACCAGCTCCGCGTCATCTATTACATATGTGCCTGAGTCTCCGCGTATCTCGCTGTGCGCCGCCTTAACAACGATCCTTTTCTTGAAGAGAGGCGCGTCGAGCACGAAACTCTCTGCTTCGCCCCCCTCAAAGAGCATGTTTATGCCATGCTTCCTTCTCGCCTCTCTCAGCGTACCGATGACTCTTTCGTCTATGCGCCTGCCCAGGAGCTCGGTACCCAGCCCCTCAGCAGACACGGATGTTATTATAGCGTCGAAATCTTTTGACAGTTCCTGCAGCTCATCCTCAGGTTCGGTGTGCCATAGCGGCACCACGTGCTCTATGCCAAGCTTCTTCGCTATGGCGTTTATCCTGTCAGCCTGGTACCTACTGTACGTGGCCCCAGTCACAAGTGCCTTGACTTTGTTTTCTTCTAGCGCTCTTTCGAGGTCCTGCAGTTCCTTCTCCTTCTCGCCCGCCGTTTCGACGAATACCTGCCTTATCCCGAGCGCCTCTGCCTGCAGGCCGGTGGTGATTGTGTTGGGGTAATGGAACATGTAGCTCTCCCTGTTCGCGCTAATCACTGTTATCAGCAGGTCTACGCTTAGGCCCAGCCCTATCGCCTTGTGCAGTGCAAGCGTCGAGTCCTTCCCGCCGCTGAAGAGGCACGCATTTGTCATGCGTTCACGCTCCATGCCTCTCTATGTCAAACTTGCTCAATGTCCGCACGCGTCTGCTTGCGAACGGCCTGAATTCCCTGCCGTTGCCATCGAAGAACTTGGAGAAGAACTCGACGTAGATCAGCCTGGCGCCTTGTATGCCCGGCTCAAAAATGGCTATGAGCATGTTGAACGCCTGGCCCACCAGCAGTATCACTACGCCAACCACGCCGAGCAGCGCCGAGTGCTGTATGCCTTTGAGGAATATCAGGTCTATAACTTCAGCCAGTATGACTGACGCGAGCAGTATGCCAACGAGTCTCGTGTACGAGAGTATGTGGCTTATCAGCGACGGCAGCTCCATCAGCGCCTCGAAACCCTCCCCATAAAGCACGGTCGCTATGCCCCCTATCAGCAGCGCGTATGCGAGTATTGCGAGCGGGTTGGAGAGGCCTATCGGCTGCGCGTGCAGTACGGCCAGACCGAGCATCACTATGGCCCACGCAGCCGCGAGCCAGCCCAGCTTCGCAGCCGCCTTCTTCATTTCGCCGGTGGCGAATCTGTTCAGAAAACCTAACACGAAACCGAATGAGACCATGAATACGCCTATCCAGCCGGATATGACAAGGAGCGTCGCTACGTTCGCGCTGACAGAGAACGGCGTGGCGTATGGAAGTTGGAAACCGAAATACTCGTTGAAAAAAACGCCCAGCACTATCGCTATTATGGAGCCTGGTATTATGGACCTCATTACTGTAGCGAGGCCGTTGTTGCTTATTATTGTGTGAACGAAGTCAGAGAGCGCCTTTGGGATCCTGCTTTTCTTTGGAGGGTTGGCGATCCTTCTGTTCAGCCAGAGGGCCATTACGAGGAACGCGGCACCGTAACCCACGTCGCCTATCATGAAACCGAAGAATATGGGAAACACTATTGCAAATATCAGCGTAGGGTCTATCTCATTGCTTCTGGGCAGCGAGTAGAACCTTATGAAGAACTCATAGAGCTTTGCTGTCATCGGGTTCTCGAGTTTCGTCGGTGGCAGAGCGTCTGTCTTGACTTTCTCTATTATGAAGGAGTTGTGGGTTATGTGCTCCATCTCGTAGTTGAGCGCATTGATGCTCGCCTCCGGCACCCACCCGTCTATGGCAACGATTGACTTGCCTATGCCCAGTTTGGCCGTTATCTCCTGTTTCTCCACCTCAAGATCCAACTGCTCCCTTATCGCGCTTACCTCAGGGTAGTACTCATTTGATATGCGTGTCAGCTCCTCTTCGAACCCTCGCTGTCGCCTGCGGTTGTCAGCGATCGCCTTTTCGAGCACAGGTATCTCTGCTTCCACGGTTCCGGAGAGTTTTGGCACTGTTTCAACGTGTAGTTTGGTGCCCTCCACGAGACTGCTGAACTTCGCCTGCTCTGCTTTGTCTATGCACACGAGTACCGACGTACTCCCCGCGAGCACAATCGCGTCTCCCAGTTCATTCGCCGCTTTTGCAGCGAACTCATTAATCAGCTGCCCAGTCACTAGGAACGATGCTATCCTACTTGTGGTCAGCACCGAAAGATCCTGTGTAAAAGCGGCCGGCATGTGCTTCAGCGCTGCAATGCTTTCCAGGACAAGATTCGTATCCGCAGATATCTCTTCGATGTGCTTCCTTGTGTGTGCCACTTCCGCATCTATCCTTATGCTGTCTGCTTTTTTGAGCAGTTCGTCGATGCTTTCAAAGTTGTATTTCCTGTCGGAATCGCTCCTGCGCAGCTGGCTCTCAAGGCCCCTGAAACGCTGTGCGTAGTCGCCTATCTGCCCGCGTGCGTAACTCTCTCCCCTGTTGAGCAGCTCCGCAGCCTCGGCCGGCACGTATTCGATCTGCATCACGCCTATGTCGTGCAGCGCCGTGAGTGCACGTTCGGAGTACTTCTTGGAGAACACGAGCCTTATCCTTTGCATCTTTGCGGGCCTCAGCATTCACGCACCATACTCCTTTTCCAGCATATCAACGAATGTATCAAGGGCGTCCTCCGCACTGACGCGCTTCAGTGCCGATATCCTGCTTTTCCATCTCTTCGCTATCTCCGCAGCCTTCGCGTCAGCCTCCTCCTCCGTTTCGGTTATCTTCCTGCCGTATGCGGTTTCCGCGTCCTTTGCAGCTGCGTTCTCCTGCCTCTCTGCCTCCTTCTTCGCGCTCTGGACCATTTTCGAGGCTTCCTCTTTCGCCTTTGCCACTTCCTTCTCGGCCCTGCCTTCTTCCTCCTTTATCTTTTCAAGCGTCTCCATGTCGGTCATTTGTATGCACCATACATTACAAAACCACACTTATCGCAAAAGCGATGAGCGCCAAAGAAGCTGCAACATTGAAGGCAAGCAGCAGTACCCTTATCCTGTTGAACCTTGCCGCAGCTCTGTTTGTGGCTGCGGGTGCTGCGCGCCCTGCCGCAGCCTGCGCATGCATTTGACGTCCTCTCCTATCTGAAGGATAGGAGATTCCTTTTGGATTTCTGAGGTTCGTTTTCTTCATGAGATCACCACAGTAATTGCGCTGGGCATCATTGCCTCATTGCGCCATTCGTGCTCATTCCATTGAAGTACCGCAGGCTGCGCCAATGCAGCCACTACTCCTATCCCACTGCCCTTTGACAGCGGAATTCGGAGATACTTTTTCATTATGTTCAACGCACCACCTGAATCTGCATTGAATACGACGTTGTGCAGTTTACATCTGTACAAGCCCCTGTGGATTCTTCCATGCTCTTCATTGCCGCAAAGCGCACAGGTCTTTGAGGTGTCCTTCTCGCTTACTTTCCTGAACATTATGCCGTTTAGTTTTGATTTATACTCCAACTGCAAGGTTATCTGTCCGAATATCCATTGGTGGTTTGCCTGATTCGTCTTTTTCCTGAAATGCATCGATTCCCTTATGCCGTTCAGATTGCCTATCACTATGCCCTTTCCCTCATTCTTTGCAGTATTGACAATCTTTGATGTCATTGCATGGATTTGCTGTTTTATCCTTCTTTTTGCCTGTCTTGCAAGCCTTCTTTTTTCCTTGCTGGTTTTCTTCTTCTGCATCGAGAGAACTCCTTGCACTTCCGCAACCTTTTTGTCTTTGTACTGGTTTTCTGCAAGCGCAAGCCCTCCTTTGTATAGAGTCGTATTTTTGCCATCATATATTGCAGCAAGGTTCTTCACCCCAATGTCTATATAGAGATTCTCTTTCGGTATTGAAGGTTCTGCATTTGGAACATCGAATACCAATGAAACCTTCCATGTTCCTTCTGATTTGAAGATTTCAATATATGCAAGCCTTCCCTCATACCTCAATTTTGGAATCCTGAAGTTGATATATGATATTCCTGTCTGTTTTCTGTATGCGATTGACATCGGAAGCGTTATTTTGTTCTTTTTCAGTTTGATCTGCTGCGATTTGTACGGCAATACCCATTCGGTATCTTTCTTATGATAGTGCGGGAATTCCGCAGCAGTGCCTTTCTTGTGGAGTGCAAGAAACGACTTTATGCTTCCTTCTACCTTCTGAAGCACCGCCTGCGCGGATTGCGACGCAAGAAGCCCATAAAGTTCATTGGTTTTTAGGTTCTTGCACATGTCTTCATAGAAAGAAAACTTCTTTTCTGCTCTGTACCTTTGATTATTCTCGTACAATGCTGAGTTATACAACCCGTTGGCGATCTTTGAGAGGTTTACTAACGCTTCTTCTGTCTGTTTATTCGGATTTATTGTTATAACCTGCGTTAGTTTCATTTATTTCACTTCAATGCCTTATACATAAATACAATTTATACTCCTTTGTATTTCGCATTTATCCCCTATCTCAAGGATAGGGGCTTTCTGCTATGCATTTTGTAATTTCTGCCTATGAACTCTCTTCCGCTATCCACCGATCTTACCCTTTATGAACTTTATCGAGACTATCTGGTCCCTCTCCATGTCCTCGAGCCTCAGCTTTATGTAGGCTGCCTTGCCCAGCATGTCAGGTATGGCGACATTCTCTATAGCGTTCGTCCTCCTGTTTATCTTCTCTATCTCGTATAGCAGCTTCCTGAGCGAGTTCTCTTTCTCCGCCACCTCAACCAGCATATTGAAGAGCGTAAGGTAGCTCCTCTTCGCGTCCTCTACGGAAGTGGGCACCGATATGAGCTCATAGGCTGCCGAGAGTGTGGCCCTGTTTCCGAGCTCCACGTTTGGTATCTTGACGCCCATTACGTTTCTCGCCTCGACGCTCGCGCCGATGTGGCTCTGCTCGGCCGCTATCCGCTCCAGTATTATGCGCCCCGCGTGCAGTTCAGCGAGCCTTGCGCTCTCCATGGCGCTGCTGACCGCATTCCTCATGCTCTCCCGCATGAGCTTTATCTGCCTCGCGAGTTCAAAGAAGGCAAGCACCAGGCTGGTGCGTTTCATCTTCAGCAGTGTGAGCCCCTTGTTGGCCACCTTTATCCTCGCCTTCGTGCGTATCAGCTCCATCCTCGTCGTCTTCACGCTGCTACTGGGCACCCTTCCACCTCCCGTACTTGCTTATCTGCTCCTCCTTGACCCTCTTCATCTCGCGCCTGTCCAGATCCGCGAAAAGCTCCCAGCCCAGGGAGAGCGTCTGCTCTATGTCCCTGTCCTCGTAGAAACCCTGGTTCACGAAATAGTTCTCAAATTTGTCGGCGAAAGCCAGGAACTTCCTGTCGCCGGCGCTGAGCGCTTCCTCACCCACTATCTCGGTAAGGCTCCTCAGTTCCTTGCCCCTGGCGTAAGCGGCATAGAGCTGGTCGGCAACTCCCCTGTGGTCATCCCTCGTCCTTCCCTTGCCTATGCCCTGGTTCATCAGCCTCGAGAGTGAGAGCAGGACGTCGACATTGGGGTACACGCCCTTCCTGTAAAGGTCCCTGCTCAGCACCACCTGGCCCTCGGTTATGTAACCAGTCAGATCGGGTATCGGGTGCGTGATGTCATCGCCTGGCATCGTGAGTATCGGCAGCTGCGTTATCGAGCCCTTCCTGTTGTGTATCTTGCCTGCGCGCTCGTAGATGCTGGAAAGGTCCGTGTACATGTAGCCGGGGTAGCCCCTCCTTCCGGGCACTTCGTTCCTAGCGGCGCTCACTTCGCGCAGCGCCTCGCAGTAGTTCGTCATGTCCGTCAGGATGACAAGCACGTGCATCTGCTCCGTGTACGCCAGGTACTCGGCGGCGGTGAGGGCCAGCCTCGGCAGTATTATCCTTTCCATCGATGGCTCTGACGCAAGGTTCAGGAACATGACAGACTTGTCCAGCGCGCCAGTCTCCTCGAACTCCTTCTTGAAGAAGTTGGCTTCTTCGCTGTTTATGCCTATGCCGCCGAATACGACGGCGAATCCTTCGCTACTGTCGAGCAGCTTCGCCTGCCTCGCTATCTGTGCGGCTATCCTGTTGTGCGGCAGCCCGGAACCCGAGAATATGGGCAGCTTCTGGCCCCTCACAAGCGAGTTCATGCCGTCTATGCTCGATATGCCTGTCTCTATGAACTCGGATGGCTCTTCCCTGGCGTCAGGATTTATGGCGCTGCCCGCTATGTCCATCGATTCCTCGCTGTATATCTTTGGCCCGCTGTCCCTGGGCAGGCCCATGCCGTTGAACACCCTGCCCAGCATGTCAGTGCTCACGTTCAGCCGGGCAGTGGTGCCAAGAAACTTCACCCTGGTCCTGTTGACGTCGATGCCCCTGGTCTCGGCGAACGACTGCACTATCGCAAGGCCGTTCCTGCTGTCAAGCACCTGGCCCGTCACGCTGCTTCCATCCTCGAGCCTTATTTCGGCGAGTTCTCCGTATGCAGCATCCTTTATCCCTTCTACGAACAGCAGCACATTTGTTACCTGATTCAGCGTCTTGTAGTATACGTCGCTCATACCCTCATCTACTTTGACTGCGCGGCCTCCATGCCGCCTATAGCAGCTATCTCCTTGCCCACGTCCTTTGAGTACGCGTCTATCTCGCCCTCCTTCACGTACTTCATCCTGGCTATCTTGTCCTTGACGCCAAGACCTGAGAGCTGCTCCGCCGTTATCCCTCCCTTGAGCGCCTTGCTGCCCTCTTCGGCGAGCTCCATTATCGCCTTGAGCATCAAGTGCTGTTTATGCAGTGTCGTGTACGTGTCCACTTCATCGAAAGCGCTCTGCTGAAGGTAGTCTTCGCGTATCATCTTTGCGGTGTCGAGCGTGAGCTTGTCCGCTTCCGGCAAAGCGTCATAGCCCACCAGCTGCACCACCTCGTTTATCTCCGCTTCCTTCTGCAGCGTCTTCATCGCCTCCTGGTAGAGCGAGTGCCATTCCTTGCCCGCATTGTCGGCATACCACTTCGAAAGATCGTCTACGTAGAGCGAGTAGCTGTTGAGCCAATTGATCGACGGGAAGTGCCTGCTGTTGGCGAGCGCTGCGTCCAGGGCCCAGAACACCCTTGTGACTCTCAGCGTGTTCTGCGATACCGGCTCTGAGGTATCGCCTCCAGGCGGAGACACTGCTCCTATCGCCGTTATGCTGCCCGTGCCGCCATTGAGGGTGTGCACCTTGCCGGCACGCTCGTAGAACTCTGCGACTTTCCTGCCCAGATATGCAGGATAGCCTTCCTCGCCAGGCATCTCCTCCAACCTGCCCGATATCTCCCTGAGCGCTTCGGCCCATCTGGATGTGCTGTCTGCCATGAGCGCCACGCTGTAGCCCATATCCCTGTAGTATTCTGCGAGCGTCATGCCAGTGTATATGCTTGCTTCCCTCGCCGCTACCGGCATATTGGATGTGTTTGCTATCAGTATAGTCCTGTCCATGAGGGGCTTGCCCGTTTTCGGATCCTTAAGGTCAGGGAATGTAGCAAGTACTTCAGTCATCTCATTTCCGCGTTCGCCGCAGCCGATATACACTATCACATCCGCATCGCTCCATTTCGCAAGCTGGTGCTGGATGACAGTGTTGTGCAGTATGACCCCACCGATTCCGCCCACGAAATTGCTGCCGTATTCGGGTACCACAACGTCATAGACTTCCGATTCCTCCCGTATCTCCTCTATGGAAACGATCCTGTCGCAATAGATATAATCCAATGTACTGGCGAGCTGCTGCAGGTACGTAATCTGTACTGTGCCATCATCGTTTTCCAGGATCGCGGCATCTACAAATTTTTTGAAGACGTTTACGCCCATGTGTTCCTCATTCCTTATGTAGTTAGAGATTTCAATACCGTTTTCAGCGAGCTTTTTGTAGGACAATGTTTTCTTGTATATTTCATTAATGTGGGCCGGAGACAGCGGCACTATATCTATGGAATCATAGGTAGATTCCTTTGAATCTATATACTCCTGTATCTCTTTCTCCTTTGCGTGTCCTGTGCCTAGTGCATCAAGCAGATTAGTGAGGTTGTGTGTTCCCCTGACAAATATCCTGTAGTACGGAACACCTTTAATGTACCTCTTTGCTAGCGTGTGTATGACCGAAAATCTCGCCAGGATATACGAAAGTTGCATGTTCAACCAACGGCTTGCCGTTGAAAATTCCACTTCTCCTTCTGATATAGATCCATCCCCCACGTAGTAAGAAGACAGAAATGCGCCAATCACTTTGTTGCTGGATTGCATTACGCAATCTGGCACGCGCTTGCATTCTGCGGTTCTGCCCGTGCCTAGGTATTCCAGAAATTCCACTACCACCCTGCTGAATAAAAGCACGTTTGGTGTTTTTCCTTCAACCCTTTCAATCTTGCCCTTTATGCCGAAGAGCTTTTCAGCAAGTTTCATAAACCTTGCCAGCAAAGCGTCGTCCAAATTTGTGAATACGACAGTATTCTTTCCGCGTATGTAGCTTTCAGAGACAAAGTAACCAAGGAATTCAGCAAGCTCCTCTGTTACCGCGCTTGGAAGCCTTGCCACACTGCTCTTCCTATCTCCAGCAAAATGCATTGGCATAGGTATTGCCACTCCAAATGCGTTGCAGAGCTCCTTTATCCAAGATAACTTTGGTGCCACAGGATTGTGTGTGCGTGAGAGGCTCTCGAGTGTGGTATGGCTGATTGATATTTTTGCCATTTTTTTTCTCGCTTCTCTTGAGAGCGAGGCGACCAGTTTGCGTATTTCGGGATCAGTTGTTCTTAGGTCTCCCATTCCATACAGGTCTATTTTAGCGTTTCCGAAATCTGCATCTATCTTTCTAACAGACGCGATGTAATCCCCTACCCTCAGATCCTTTGCCATGGCTTCTACCACCTCCCCCTTCTCGCTTATCCTGAAAAGCCTGTGCACTGGCGTTATCTTTGCGGTCTTGCCGGTTCTGGTGGTAATTTTGAAAAGGGAGTTGGATGCTCCCTTGTAGATTAACATGGATCTGCTTCTGGTTATCTTCCTGTTGTGCATGGACAAAAGTCCTATGCCTTCATCCAATTCTATTATCTCCTCGCCGTTTCCAATTCTTCTTTTGCCATGCAGGATGGCGTGGTCATATATCTGCCGCATCTCCCTTATCGTTCCATCTGCAAGCATTACTGGCGTATCGCCGCTTACGCACTTTCCCGATCCGAAGGGCCCAGGCACTGCTGCCGTGCCTCCTTTTGCAACAGGGAAGAATGTGTCTATCACGCGCTGGCCCGTGACGAGCGGGGCATTCAGCATCATCTTGTCTACCACAGGTCTCGCGATTCTAACGGGCCATTTCTGCGCCAGTCGTATGTCCTTGTCTCCCACTGTGGCTATCGTGTCGTTTATGGTGTAGTCCCCCGCAGCAAGACCGGAGATTTTCCCAAATGTTCCAGGAGGCACGAGCACCTTGTGCTTTATCAGGCTTGTTTCCTCCACCTCCCCTATTATGCTTCCGCCCTTCACCTCTGCGCCGTTCTCCAGAGTCGGCTTGAAGCTCCATTTCTTCTTTTTGTCAAGCGCATCTGCACTCACTCCTTTTGCGATGAAGTCTCCGCTTGTGGCCCTTATCTTGTCCAGCGGCCTCTGTATGCCGTCGTATATCGAGCCTATCAGTCCTGGGCCCAGCTCAACAGACAGGGGTGTGCTTGTGTTTTCGACCCTTTCTCCTGGCCTCAGGCCGTTAGTGTCCTCGTACACCTGGACTATCGCCATGCCGTTGTCGAGCTTTATTATCTCGCCAATGAGCCCCTGGTCGCCTACCCTGATCACGTCGTACATTTTAGGATCCTGCAGTCCCTGGACTGTCACCACAGGCCCCGATACCCTGTATACTACTCCTGCCATTATTCCACGCTTTGAATATTAACTCCGAGCACGCGCTTTGCCAGCGCCTCGACAGATTCCTCTCCTTCGTCCTGCCCCGGGGCAGGTATGAATACGACTAGCGGTCTCAGCGTGGTTTCTGCAGTCTTGAGCGCTGCCTTGCTGAGCGTCTTCTTTATGCTCTCGGATACTATCACGAGCCCGTATTCCTTGCCCGCGAGCAGCTCAGCGAAACGCTTCGCAGCCGCTTCACCGGTCTCCATGAACACATCGCTTATTCCAACTAGCTTGAAGCCGAGCGCAATCTCCCTTTCGCCTATCACTGCAATCCTGTCGAACTCCATGTAATCGCCAAACTATCTGAGGTGCTTCAGCACCTTTACATTCTCCACCCGTTCCTTGCTCACGTTGTAGTACCTGTTCATCCAGGCGAGCCTCAGCTCGTCGCGCTCTATCTCGGCCCTTATCATGTAGCCTACTATGTAAGCGAGCGAGATCGCGGACTCATTGAAGAGCTTCAGGTACTTCCTGTACAGCTGCCCCTTGAGCGCCGCTTCGAAATAGGCAAGATAGGGGTCCTTCTTGTACAGCTCGAACGCCTCATCTATCTTGAAAGGCATCTCGTTCTTCGCGTCCTCGATGGGCTTGCCCGCTATCCCTGCGATCTTGGATTCGGGTATGTTGCCCCCCTTTATCATGTAGCTGCCCACGTCCTTGTAGCCGAACGCTGCCGATTTCAGGGCGCTCATCACGTTCCTTACGTCTATCAGCTCCTTCACGTACCTCAGCATCAGCCCCTCGTCACCGTTGTAGAACTTCAGCGAAGACACGAGCCTGTCATAGTATGCGAGGTCCAGCGCTACCACCATCTCAGATATGTCTCCAGTCCTAAGCACGTCGTTAAGATACTTCAGCAGCACGGTGCCGTAGCCGTAGCGCGTAAGCGCATGCACCACGGCCTCTATGTCCTTCTGCTCTATTATCTCCTTGTATTCCTCCATTGTGATGGGCCCGCTTATCACGCCGACAGGCACGTTCCTCTGCACCATCAGGAATACCTCGGTGCTCTCAATGCTGTAGCCCAGCTTCTTTGAAGACAGTATGAGCTTTATGTTCTCTATGTCCCACTTGCTCGCGTATGCAATGACGAAGTCCCGCGCGAGCGGAGGCACAGCCATGTAGGCGTTCCTCATCATGCGCATTGCGTGCGCGTTCAGCGCCACTTCGACAAGGTCGGGTACCTGGTAAAGGGTTGAGAAGGCGTCTATCTCCCTCCTGTAGCTGGTGGAGCTCAGGGACTTCAGGAACTCCTCGGGCTCCTTCTGTTCGAGCTGCTCTATGAAATCGCTGCTCAGCAGTTCGGTGCTCAGCACTGTCAGCTGCCCGTATTTTCCGGCGTACGTGGAGTCCATTCAGTCGCCCCCCTCGCGAACCCGTTCCAGGAGCTTTTGGGCCAGCCTGTCGTGCAGCGCTGCCAAAAGCGCGTCGAGAGTGTAGTCTATTTCCATCTTCCCGTCGTCGGATGCTGCGACGAGCCCGCCTGAAATGTGTTCCTTGACGTCGTCCAGCTTGAATCCCGCTTCCTGGTCCAGCAGCTGCATGTCTTCCTTGCGTACGAGTATAGCGCAGTCGCTGCCCAGTTCCGCCGCCGCTTTGGCGGCGAGCGCGTTCAACAGCTTCCCGTATTTTGCGCTCTTCATGTATTCCTGCAGCCTGTCCCGCATCTTGTCTATCGCAGCTTCGATCCTGTTGTTCGCTTCTTGGTCGTAGGCCATCTTGGCTGCGATGTTAGCCTTGGAAGTTTCCCTTATCATGATTTGTTCCGCGTCGCTTTTGGATTTCGCTTCCATGCGTCGTGTTTTGTCTGCAGACCTTGCCCCGGCCTCTTCGCTTATGCGCTTGGCCTCCTCTTCTGCCTTCTGCGTTATGCCCTCTATCTCTGCATCCGTGTTCGCGTCTATGTCCTCGAGTATTTCCTTCAGTCCCATTGAAAGGCACTCCCGTGCACTACAGTATCTGCAGCAGCAATATCAGGCCCAGCACGAAGCCAATTATCCAGAGCGTTTCAGGTATGACAAAGAAGAACAGCACCTGGCCGAACTTCTCCGGTCTTTCGGCTATTATTCCCATACCCGCAGCACCTATTCCCTGCTGCGCCATTCCAGTGCCTATCAATCCTCCAGCTATTGCGATCGAAGCAGCAATAGCAAACTCAGGGTCTACTGCCATTTGTTCACCAAATCAACATGAAGCACCCGTGGGTGCACGTCAAAATAGCGTTCCTAATTATTTCGACTGCTAGTTTTACAACCAACAGCTTAAAAATAGCTACTCTGAGTGACGTTGCCGCGCCCGTTTGGCATTGCTAGAGGGGCAGATGTCATTGAGCACGCACCTATAGCACTCTTTGTTGCGCGCCTTGCACGCGTCCCTGCCAAGCTCTATGAAAGTGTTTGACACGCGCCCCCAATCTTTCTGCGGGTATGCGCGCAGTAGCGCCATCTCCACCTTGTATGGGTCCTTGCTTCTCGAGAAGCCGAGTCGCCTTGCGACCCTGCCCGCGTGCGTGTCTACGGCAATGCCCTCGTCTATGCCATAGCCCTCGTTCAGCACCACATTGGCGACCTTCCTCCCGACGCCAGGCAGCTCCATGAGCTCTCTCAGCGTGCCCGGCACTTCGCCGCCGAACCTTTCCAGTATCATCTTTGCCGCTTCGCGCAGGTGCTTTGCCTTTGTCTTGTAGTAGTTCATGCCCTTCAAGTACCGTATCAGGGTCCTGGGGTTGGAATCGGCGTAGTCCTCAAAGTTATCGAACCTCTTAAACAGCTTGCCGGTGGTCCTATTCGTCTGTATATCGGTGGACTGCGGCGATAGAAGCACAGCTACGAAGAGTTGCACCATATCTCTGTGGCTGAGTTGCGTGCGCGGATGCACTCCGTACCTTTTCGAGAGCCGCCTCAGTACTTCGCGCGCGTATGGGCTCGAGCACATGAATAAGAATGCGGGCTTCTACTATTAAATGTGTTGGCGTGATAAGGAAGCTTGTTGTGGCCGGCCAGTTCTATCCGGAGCAGGATGGCGAGCTCTCGCGCATGCTGGGCAAGCGACTTGCTGCCGCCGAAGTGGCGGATGCCGCTGAAGGCATTGCATTCGTGGCGCCGCATGCAGGCTATGTGTATTCTGGCGGAATCGCAGCATACACTTATGCGGCCCTGCTCAAGGCCCATTCGAACAGGAAGTTTGACTCGCTCATAGTCATAGGTCCGAACCATACAGGCTACGGGGCGCCGATCGCAGTGTCCATGGACGACTGGCAAACGCCGTTGGGCATTGTAGAGAACGATGCAGCGCTTTCTCGGACCATAGCGAATGCTCTAGGCGTAAGCGCCGATGAGATTGCGCATGGTTTTGAGCACTCGGTTGAGGTACAGCTACCGTTCATACAAAGGGTGCTGCCAGACGTAAGCTGTTCGTTCATCTGCATGGGGGATCAATCATTCAGGGCAGGCATAGAGCTGACGAATGCGGTAATCGGCGCTGCCAAAAAACTTGGGAGGAGGGTTGCTGTGATAGCGAGTTCTGATTTCAACCACTATGAGTCCGCAGAGGTTGCAAGAAAGAAGGACATGCCTGCGATAGAAGCGGTCCTGAAGCTTGATGTCGAGAACTTCCATGAGCTCATACGCAGGAACAAGGACAGTGCATGCGGCTACGGACCCGTGGCAGTCGCCGCGCTGTTCGCCAGGCGGAATGGCGCAAAGGCAGGAGTGCTGCTCAAATACGGGAATTCGGGAGACTCTACGAACGATTACAGGTCTGTAGTTGCCTACGCGAGCATAGTGTTCCTGTGATTCACTCTGTGTTTTGCTGCGCCGCAGAAGCGGGCAGTTTGGCAGCATTATACGCTTGCCTTTCTCCGTTACGGAGTATGAGACGCTCCCTTGACTATTACTCAAAATGCCCTTTGCTGCGAATCATCCTCCAATCAATTCATCAGGTGAGGCCACTGCCGTTGTAGCAGCTGTGCTTTACTTAAGGAGAAGGAAGGGAACCGGAGGCAGGAAGCAGGATAAGGAATAAGCTGAAGCAGGCGGGAAAGGCTCTGAGCGCAAGCAAATACCAGCCGTAGCGCGGGCTATGCCTTTTTCCCCTTGTGCTTTGCCTCCATCTCTTCCTTGATGTCTTTCTCTATCTTTTTCACTCCTTTCTCCACATCCGCTTCCACGTCCTTGCCCGCTTCCTCCAGATCATGCTCAACGTCCTCTTCCAGAACCTCCTCGAATCTGTCAATCCTGGGCCTCACCCACCTGTTCAGATAGATGTAGTAGCTTGCACCGAAGACTATGCCTCCAAGGATGTGTATGTACCAGAACTGGTTGCCGTTCAGGTATATGAAAAGTATGGCTGATACCATCAACAGCAGCGCTACAAAAGAGAGCGACGCTATCTCCAGCCTCCTCCTGAAATGCTCCCCCCTCTCTGACATGCGCTTTATCAGCTCGGTGTCGTACGTCTCGAACGCAGCGAAGATGAGTACGTTGAAAGCTAGTATCGATGTGCCGCTGGAAGGGAAGCCGGTATGCCACCACACCAGCGCTGCCGCTATGTATGAGGCAAACACGCTCAGGAGGCCGGCGTTCCTGATCAGCGCTATCCTGCCCTTCAGGTGCGCCAGGTTTCTAGTGTAGAGCTCGACTATCAGGTAAATGACCACTAGGAATACGTAGTTGTAGAGGATTCCGTCCCCCTGCATCTCATAGGTTATGTTGAACGGTGATGTAAGCCATACGAGCAGATCGGTGTGCCACGCCGCCGGCGCCTGATTGTAGAGGAAGGTAATCAATGGCACCAGTACTGCTATGTAGGTGGTGGTCCATGGGAACTTGAATCGGAACCCTATCCCAGCCATACTGGTCAACGTGAGTTATGCAGTAATGCGCTTTATTAATTCTTTCAATGCTCCATGCCTTTGATTCTGCTCTGCCTGGCTGCAGTAAGCCTTTTTAGGTGTGCCTTCGATATGAAGCCATGCAAGCAAGGATGCCGAACGTAAGCGTAATAGTCCTGGATACGCTCAGGCTCGACATGTTCAACAGGCTCGAGCGCAGGAGCAACGGCCTGGCTGGCCTTGGCAGGTTCACTCTCGTGGACAGGTGCATCGCGCCGTCGTCATGGACACTACCATCGCACGCATCGCTGTTTACCGGCATGTATCCGAGCGAGCACAGGGCGCACGAGACGAAGACGGTCAAGGGGCTGGACATAGCGCGGATAAAACTCAAGCGCAGGACATTTGTCGCAGACCTTAACGATGCAGGTTACGCCACGTATGCGATATCAGCCAACCCATATGTGCATCCGATATACGGCTTCGACGAATTTAAGCACTTCAGGGCTGAATCATATTTCACCGACCTCTGGGGCTATGCCATAGAAGTGCCGGAGAAGCTGAAGCCGCTCCTCTCGAAGTACAGGGCGCAGTATGGCGGCAACTTCTTCAAGATAGGCTTCGCGATGCTGCGCGACGACCCCGGATTGATAAGAGAAGTTACAGGATTGCCTCTGACCGCAGCCCTTACGCTTAGGAACATGGCCAGGAAGGCCAGGGCGAAGGCGATAGAGGGCTGGCCTATAGAGAAGGGCGGCAGGAGGATAGTGAAGAGCGTGGCAGAGATGCGGCTGCGTAAGCCTTTCTTCCTATTCCTTAACCTCATGGAAGCCCACGACCCTTATACTGCTTCAAAGGTGCTTAAGATGGACTGGTCCACGCCGTTCCTGAAGGAGCCCGCGGGTGCAAATGCGGTTAGCCTGTGGAAGCGCCTCTATGCTAAGGCGTCAGAGCGAGCCTACGACTACGCCCGCGACATAATAGGGAATCTGGTGGAGCGTTTCGGCGACGACCAGATAATTGTGCTGACGAGCGATCACGGCCAGGAGTTCAATGAGCATGGCTATATAGGCCATGGCACCGTGCTTCACGATGAGGTGATAAAGGTGCCGCTTGCAGTAATGCTGCCCAAGGGCTTTGCCGGGCCGCGCATCGGCGGATATTCATCGCTCGTGAACGTGAGGCGCTTCATCTCTGAGGCTCTCCAGAAGAATGCGCATGCAGCTGACTATCTGTACAGCGACGAGGTGCGCACAGAGAGCTTTGGCGT
This sequence comes from Microcaldota archaeon, assembly GCA_027328425.1. Lineage (GTDB taxonomy): Archaea > Micrarchaeota > Micrarchaeia > Micrarchaeales > CABMGC01 > JAJYVH01. The sequence continues at coordinate 18,725 of DAHVUT010000006.1, forward strand.
TCCTGCGGCAATACCGAGACGCAATGACATAAACTTTAGAAAGCTAAATATGTATGAAAAGAAGACTGTTAGGAAATTCAGGTCATGACAGTGCCTATGCCAACGAACTTGCCCTTCCTGTAGAGCACGAACCTTCCCAGTTCCTTAGTGACTTCGTAATTCTCAACGGGCACCTTCCTCGCCAGCCTCAGTTCCGCCTCTGCTGCCTCGAGCGCCTTGGCCGTTTTGGATTTGTCCGCATCCCCGGTTGTGGTGCTTACGCTGCGCAGCACGCGTATTCCTTTACAAGGTATGTCTATCCCGTTGAATTTTGCGGTCATGCCGTCTCCGAACTTCCCAGTGACGAATATCCTAAGTTTTACTGCGTCCTTGACCGCTGGCTTGTCTCTGCTGCCCGATATCACCGCGCCTCTTGGATTCCCCGAGATGGGCGTATCAAGCTCCAATGCTACGTTCTCCCCAACATTTCCTGTGCCTACGCTCCTGTTCTTCACTATTATTGCGCGTGTCTTTGCATCGATTCCTAGCGGCAGTATGCTTATCTTTTCCCCGACTTTTATCTTGCCGCTTATCACTCTGCCCACTATTAGATTGCCTTTCTTGCCCGGTATGACGCCCTGTGCTATTATCCTAAGCGCGCCATCTTGCGTCTTGTTTGTCTTTGTTGCGCTTACATACAATGCATCGAGCAACGGTTTTCCGCTATACCACCGCATCTTCCGGCTCTTCCTCACTAGGTTCTCGCCCTTGTACGCAGATATAGGCACAAAAGCCACATTTGGCGTGTCGAATCCTATCTTTTCTATGAATTTCACAAGCCCCTCCTTCACTTCCATGAACCTGCCTTCATCGTAGCCAACCGTGTCCATCTTGTTCACGGCAACCACTAGCCTGTCTATGCCGAGCATCCTGGATATGAAGAGATGCCTCTTTGTCTGGTCCCTTATCCCCTCGTCCCTCTTCGCGGAGACAAGCAGCAGCGCTATCTCTCCGTAGCTTGCGCCGCTTATCATGTTCTTTATCAGTTCCTCGTGCCCGGGCACATCGATCAGCGCGAAAGCTAGATTTCTGTGCTTTATCTCCGCCCTGGTGGTGTCTATTGTCATCTCCTGCAGTCTCTCTTCCGCGAAACTGTCGAGTATGAACGCAGGTTCGAATGCCTTGTGGAGGCGCTTGCTGTATTCCTCAGCTTCTTTTATCCTCACCTTGGTGGCTGCACCTGTCTGCATCAGCAGGCTCCCTATGAGCGTGGACTTGCCGTGATCCTTGTGCCCGAGCAATGCGATAAACTTTACCTGCATCGGATCACATATAGCCCAAGCTTCTGAGCCTGAGCATGGCGTACTCGCTTTCCTTGTCCATGCTCCTGCCTGAGCGTTCCTCCTGCTTCGTCGTCCTGAGCTCCTTTATTATGTCATCCACTGTCTTGGCGTTTGACCTAAGCGCTATCGTGCAATGCGTGCAGCCGAGGCTCCTGTACCTGAACCCGTTCTTTGAGAAGTAAAGGGGGTTTATAGGTATGCGCTCCTGCCTTATATAGCGCCACACATCGAGCTCGTTCCAGTCGAGCAGTGGATGCACCCTTATGTGCCCCAAAGTGTCCATCTTGCTCGAGTAGTCGTCCCACAGCTCGGCAGGCTGGTTTCTATACTTCCACCTGAAGTTCCTGTCGCGGGGGCTCATGTACCTTTCCTTGGCCCTCACTCCGTGTTCGTCGCGCCTTATAGAGACAATGAGAGCGTCGAAGCCATGCTGCGCCATTATCTTTTTCAGCGTCTCGGGCTTGTTCTTGCCGCAGCACGCCGAGCCCACCAAATCCTGTTTTATCTCGCTATGACCAACTATCACCTTGAAGTTCCATTTCTTGGCCAGGTATTCCCTGAAGGTGTATGTCTCTGGGAAATCTACAGAATTGTCGATGTGAATCACAGGGAATGGTATCTTGCCCATGAATGCCTTGCGGGTAAGCGCAAGCATGGCGGTGCTGTCCTTCCCCATGCTCCACAGAGCCGCTATGTTCTTGAACTTGAGCTTCGCCTCGCGTATTATGTAGATGCTCTTCTCCTCCAGCGTCTTGAGATCCTGCTCTATCATTTGATCCACTCATCAGGCCTGTTTATGGTAAGCAGCCCCTTCATGTAGTATGTTGCGCCCGTTATCTTCCTGCCCGATTTTTCGAATATCGGTATCCTCAGCACCAGTTTTTGTTTCGGGTCGTAGAGCTCTGCGTACGACTTCGTTAAGTCCTGCGCCCTGTTTAGCTTGCCTCCATTCTGATAGACGACCTTGTAGTATCTCAGATTGCTCTTCGGCAGCGCCTTCGCGAACCTTTTCCAGTTAGCCTCACTGGGCTCCTCCCAGAGCGTGTCTGTTATCTCTTTTATGTCAACTTTGGCCATAGCAACCACTAAGTGTACCCCAGTGCTTTCAGCTTTTCCAGAACGCTCTCGGTTTCCCTTTTTCCTGTTTTTCTGAGCTCGATTTCAGACATCGTTTCGCGGAGTATGTATGTTGCGTAGTCCGAAACCGAGGAAAAGCCCGTTGCCTTTATCCTATCCTGTATCTTCTGGAACAGCGGTGCCGGAATCGTTATCGTAGTATATTTCCTCTTCACGTGTGTGTTTTTCGTCATATTGTCACTTAATGTCATTACATTGTATTGTATATAAATCTATGCTTTCCTCGAGTACGCATTTATCTTTGCTTAGCGGGAAAACCCACGATGTTCAATCGTGGGATGAGAGCGAGCTGCAGACAGGAATATAAATACAAATGTTGACGTAAGTATGGTCATCGTGAAAACCACATACAAATTCAGGGCATATCCTTCTCAGGTTCATAAATCAATGTTGAACCACCAAATGCATCTTTCCAAACAACTCTACAATCTCCTTCTTGAAAAGTCGCAGGAACACTTCAAGGACTATGGAAAGGCATTCACAAAATTTGACATGAATAAGTGGATTACCCAACTCAAGAGGAAGTCCCCGGAGTTCAAGGAACTTCACTCGCAGGTCTGCCAAAACGTCGCAGACAGGGTTTCAAATGGGTATAAGCAATTCTTCCGAAGGATAAAGGAAAGAGAGACGGGGAAGAAGGTCAGGGCAGGATTCCCACGCTTCAAGTCATTCGTATCATCGTTGACATTTCCGCAGGAAGGCGGGTTCGTCATAGGGAAAAAGAAGGTCCGTCTCTCGAAAATAGGAAACATCAATTTCGTTAATCATAGGGATATCGAAGGAATCCCGAAGACCTGTGCTATAAAGAAGACTAAAACAGACGAATGGTATCTCACAATTTCAACTGAGAAAGATGACATAGTTCCATTCACGAATGGAAAGGGGGCAGTCGGAATGGACCTGGGCATAAAGAAGTATGCAGTCTTGTCGGACGGTTCTGTGCTGCATAATACTCACATGTCCGTGAAAGAGAGGTCGAAACTGAAAAGGCTTCAAAGGGTGATCTCAAGGCGTAAGAAAGGTTCTCGCAAAAGGAGAAAGGCGGTAATCGCTTTCGCAAGGAAATACGAACATATATCAAAAATCAAAGACGACCGCCTGCACAAACTATCGCACCGTCTTGTCAATTCCTACTCATTCATCGCATATGAGGGACTGGAAATCGCAAACATGATGGGAAACCACCGTCTTGCGAGAAATATCGGTGAGGAGTCTTGGGGAAAGTTCACCGACTATCTGCGCTACAAGGCTGAGAGCGCTGGTTGCGCAGTGGTCAGCGTAGATCCAAGGAATACGTCAAAGACATGCAGTGATTGCGGAAACATTCAGTATATATCTCTGTCGGAAAGGACATTCGCCTGCAATAAATGCGGTATGTCAAAGGACAGGGACCTGAATGCATCGGTAAACATACTCAACAGAGCTACCTCTGGACAAGGGGGAAGTAACGCCTCTGGAGACAATGCAAGACCTCTCGCAAGAGAGGCAGTTGTCAAGGAACGAGGAACTATAATTGGCGATTCGCGATGACCATCAAAGACGCCATTGGAAGCCCACGAATTAATTCGTGGGAGGATGTCACAACCCTTGCACGCCGCTGAGTGCAGCCCTTATGGCGCGTATCAGCCCAGGGTAATAATCGCGCTGCACATACTTCTTCGTGAGCTCGGGGTCGCCTATCTCCTTCTCAAGCCTGGCCAATGGAATGAACTCCACAGACTCTACCTCTTCCTTCTGCAGTGTCTGCGGCAGCGTGTCACGCTTTAACAGGTAAACGGTGTAGACGTGCTTGTTGTAGTAGCCAGGCTTCGGTTCTCCGCTGAGTTTCGACGCAAGTATCTCCTTCAGCTCTCCTGCTTCTGCCCTTATGCCCAGCTCTTCCTCTAGTTCCCTGAGCGCAGCCTGGATCCGTGTTTCGCCAGCGGACACGTGCCCTGCAGCCGATATGTCCAAGAGCCCAGGATAGCTCTCTTTAGACATCGAACGTTTCTGCAAAAGGACCTCTCCTTCAGTGTTGTATATCCATACGTCCACTGTCTGGTGCCACACCCCTTCTGCATGGGCGTCCTTTTTTGAAATGGTGTACCCCTGCATACTGCCATTCTCATCAACTACATCAAGCAGTTCGTCTGGCATGCGGGTCTGGTGTAATATTAATGTTAACTAATTATATGCTTTCAACGAACGTTGATTTTTTGGAGCTCCAGTTCCTGGGCGGTGCAGGTGAAGTAGGCAGGTCAGCGATACTGCTGGAGGGCAGCAAGCGCATAGTGCTGGACCATGGAGTGAAGCTGGACCACAAGACGCAGTACCCGATGCACACAGGGCCTGTGGACGCATGCGTGCTCAGCCATGCGCACCTTGACCACAGCGGCGACGTGCCCTTTCTGTATAAGGGCGCGTTTCCCGTCACGTACGGCACCGAGCCCACCAGGGAGCTCAGCACGCTGCTGCTTGAGGATTCGCTGAAGATAGCGAGGAAGGAGCACCAGTCCCCGAAGTTCTCAAAGCACGACCTCAGGAATATGCTGACCCATTATGCTCCCTATGAGTACGGCAGCGAGATAGACGTAGGCGAGTACACTATGACTCTGCACGACGCAGGCCACATAAGCGGCAGCTCGATAACGGAGCTGCGCAGCAGGAAGAGCGGCAAGACAATAGTCTACACCGGTGACTTCAAGCTCGAACCACAGCTGCTCCACGAAGGGGCAGAGATAGTGAGGAGCGATGTGCTCATAACCGAGACCACGTACGCAGGCAGGGAGCATCCCGACAGGGGCGAGCTCATAAGCAAGTTTGTAGCCGACGTAAAGCAAACTCTGGACGCCGGCGGCATAGCGTTGGTGCCCAGTTTTGCGGTGGGCAGGGCCCAGGAGCTGCTCGCCATACTCCATAGAGCGGGCCTCTCCGATTTCGTGTTCATGGACGGGATGGCCAGGAAGGCCACGGAGATAGTGATGCGCTACGGCAGTTTCATAAGGAACGCAGGCCTGCTGGGCGACGCACTGGAGAGGATAACGGTGGTGGGCAACGTCGAGCACAGGCACCACGCGGTGAGCGGGCCCAGCATAATACTGACGACTGCGGGCATGCTGAATGGTGGCCCGGTGCTGAACTACCTGACGCAGCTCAATCCAATGTCTAAGATATTCCTTACAGGCTATCAGGTCGAGGGTACGAACGGCAGGAAGCTGATGGAGGGCAAGCCAATCTCCCTTGACGGCAGGAATGAGCGCATAAGGACGCCGTGGGTGTACTACGACTTCTCAGCGCATTCAGGCAACAGGGATCTCAACGAGTACATAAAGAAGAGCAATCCTGAGGTAGTGGTCTGCGTTCACGGAGAGGAGCTGAGCGCTGAGGCGTTCGCTGAGCAGCTGAAGGCCAACGGCTTCAAGACGCATGTGCCCAAGCTGGGAGAAAGCCTCCGGCTAGATGTATGAGAAACAGGAAAGAGCAAACAGGCTTATTCCTTGCCTACAACTTCTATCTTGCCGTACTTGCCGGTGCTAAGCTGCGGGTTGCCCTTGAACTCGCTGACGTAGCCGTTGGTTATCTTTACCTTGTCGCCAACGCTCACGAGCTCGATGTTGCCCTCCCAGAGCGAGATGGCAATGCTGCCCGAGTCGTCGCTTATCACCGCATCAGCCACCTTCAGTGGCTTGCCGAACTTTGTAACAACCTCCCTGGGTTCGCCCTTCTCAGTGATTACGCCTTCAAGTTCTACGCTAGTAGCACCTGCTTTCAGTTCAGATATCTTCATTTCTTCACCGTGAGGTAGATTATACAAAGGAAAGTATAATAATGAATGCCTGTTTCCGAGCCGAAATTCCGCAAATGTCGCAAAACAGCATCGTATGCCTGTAAAGATCTACAGAAACACAATGCTTTTAACGGGTGTCGTGTCGCCCACTGGAATGCCCTAACTCAAACGCGTCAGTTTTGCGTAGGCATCCTTAAGGCTCTTTATCGTGCCCGATGTCCTTATCGTGCGCAATCCTATCTGTTTCTCCCCCAACTTCTTGACGAATGTCAGAGCCAGCGTCAGGCTCTGCTCGTATCCCCTGTTCAGGCTCAGTATGAAGAAGGTGTCGCTCGGCTGAGCCGCCAGCCTCACATTGGCCCTGAAGTACTCAAGCTCGCCCATTAACTTCGCAAGCTCATGCATCAGGGAGTCCTCTGCCCCCCTGTTCCTGAGGTCTATCGGCATGCTGCTCTCCACCAGCAGGTAGCGGAGCTTCCTCCTGTAGATCATAGCACGTCACCTAGCACGCCCAGCGTCCTCTGCGCTGCAGCCCCTTCCAGCCCGAGCAGCCCACCTATGCCGAGCATCTGTTGCGCCGACATCAGGCACTCCTGGCGTTCAGCAAGGCTCGCCAGCGCTATGGGCACCCCGTGCAGCATCGCCTCCCTTACCGTTCCCTTCGCCCTTCGCAGTTCGTTCTTCCTCTCGCTCTCCGATGCGCACGTAATCCTGGCGATTGGTATAAGCAGCGGTTTTCCTATCTCCTTGAGCGTCTCCAGCTCCTTGCCACTGAGGCTGCGTTCGCCGGTCATCACCGCCACCACGTCGTTTCGTTTGAGCCCCCCTGCAAGCATCTCAGGGCTGTCGTCCTTTATTATCTTCCTCCTGCCGTCCTGCTGCAGGTTTGTGTTGTCCATGAGTTCGGCATCGCTGCCCAGACAGAAGATGCGCTTGAAGCCTAGTCTCTTTTCCAAACTCTTTACTGCGCTTTCCTGCATGGCGGCCAGGTCGAAGTAAGCCATGGGCTCAGGCCTTCTCTTCCGTGCCCGCCCCTTTCGCTTCGCTCTCTGCGAAGAGGCTCTTCTCTATGGTCTCCTTTATCTTGTCGGCAGCGTAGGCCAGCTTGATGAGTTTTGTGTGCCCTCTTATGCCCTTGCCCGATTCGTACGTGTCTATGAGGCCCTGCATCTCCAAATCGGAGATGTACTTCCTGTACCACCTGCTGCTTTTGGGTTCCTTGCTGAGCGAGTTTGCTATGCCCGAATACTTGTTGTATACCTCGCCGCTGAATATGTATGTGTCGTCGCCGTCCACGAGCTTCTTGTACCTGCTTCCCTGCAGCGATAGCAGCGAGATCGCATAGAGGACGAGCTTCTGGTGCTCTGGCAACGTGGCTATCACCTCGTAGGCCACCTCTTCCTCCGCGTCCTTCTCGGCCTTCATCACTTCCTGCTCCCCTATCTTGCTCTTCTCCTCCTCCTCCGTCAGCTCCCCGGCCCTTGACAGTATCTTGAGAGCAAGCCTCGCATCCCCGCTCTCCTTTGCGGCTATGGCGGCAATGAGGTTGAGCACGTCATCGCCGGCCACTCCCTGCTTGAAGCCGCTGGCGGCCCTGTCCTTGACTATCGCGGCCAGCTCCGTCGAGTTGTACGGCGGGAACACAAGTTCGTGCTCGTAGAGCGTGGACAGGCTCCTGGGATCGAGCAGCTCCTTGAAGTCAATCCTGTTGCTCACGCCCACTATGGTTATGCCGCCGGCGCGTATGTCGCTGTTGGCTCTGGTGAGTGTGTACACAAGATCGTCGAGGTCCTTGACCATGTCGATTTCGTCCAGGACGGCCACAAGCACCTTGCCGTCCTCTTCAACCCAGTTGATTATCTTCTCGTATATCTCCACAAGGCCGTAGCCCCTCCTCGCGAGGAACGGCAGGTGGTCGCTTATTATCTTGCTGAGCACCCTGTACCTGGAGTTGTATATCCTGCAGTTTATGTAGGATATTTTGGCCTTTGCGGCAGTCAGCGACCTTACTTCCTCGATGACGTGCCTTATGCAGGAAGTCTTGCCGGTGCCTGTCTTGCCGTATATGAAGACGTTCCTGCCGCGTTCACCTTTCAGCGATGGCGCAAGCGCCTTGACTATGCTCTCAATCTGCTTGTCCCTGTAGAGCAGGTTCTGCGGGAGATAGTGCGGAGAGAGCACCTCGCGGTTCGCAAAAACATTAGATTCCTTGAATAGAGATGCGAATTTCTCATCCATCAGCGTCCCCCGTTAACCAATCTCTTTGCTATGCTTATAAACTCTCCTTTTATCTCAGCATCTCCGTGCATGGCGACCCTTCCGGAGTCGCTGAATTCGTCAAACTTCCTGTCCTCTTTCACCGTTCCGAGCACCTCGCAATGCAGAGCTTCTGCGACCGTCTTCGCTCCTGTGGGTGCGCCGCTGGACATGTTCTCGACCACTCCTAATATCGGCGCGCCGAGCCTCTTCGCCATCAGCCCCGACCTTACCGCGTTTATGGCAGCTATCTGCTGCGGCGTGGTCACTATCACGAAGCCGTCCATCTCGAGCAGCTGCATTATGGACAGGTTGGAGTCGCTCGTCCCAGGGCTGCAGTCGAGTATCAGGTAGTCGAGCTCGCCCCAGTCCGTGGCCTCCAGGAACTCGCCCAGCATCTTGGCCACCATCGGCCCGCGCCATATCATGGGCCTCTTGGCCTCGTCCATGAACATCGCCGTGGAGATGACCTTCACGCCGTCCTTCTCCAGCGGCTTGAGCGGGTATTCCGGCTCCCCGGATTGCCTTATGCCTAGGAAGAGGTGCAGATTGGGGCAGTCTATGTCTGCATCGAGCAGGCCCACCCTGTAGCCCATGTCCTTGAGCGCGAATGCGATGTTTACGGCTATCGTGGTCTTGCCCACTCCGCCCTTTGCGCTGTACACGCCTATCTTGTGCTTCACCCCTGCGAGCGCCTGCTTAACATGCTGCCGCTGCTTCACCACGTTCAGTATTGACGGGTGCACCACGTTCACTGTGGCGTTGCCTATTTTTGCAGTTGCTGCTTCTTTTTCATCAGGCATAGGATCTGCAAAAGCAGGTTTGCCAGTGCAAGTATAATAATGCCTGCGTGGAAACTGCCGAAGCACCGTGCCTTTTCCTTGACTCACGTCAAAAAGCAAACCTATTTAATAACGAACCGCCAATAGCTAGATTGCTTTTACGTTTCAGAGATTAGAATACTATTTGTCGGTGGAATTGTGTATCCAAACATACAAGCTTATGACAGGGGTGTGATGTTCAACCCCGACGGCAGGCTTTTTCAGGTAGAGTACGCTAAGTCGGCAGTGACCAGGGGCGGAGCCGTTGTCGGCATGGTGACAAAGGATGGCGTAGCCTTCGTGGCGCACAAGAACGTAGACGACCCGCTTGTCGTGCCATCGAGCATGCAGAAGGTATTCAGGATAGATTCTCACATCGGAGCTGCGTACAGCGGAATGGTGGCCGATGGCCTCCACCTGGTTGAGGAGACAAGGTCGGCTGCGCAGAGCCATAGGCTGGTGTACAACGAGGTCAAGTCGGTAGAGGCTATAGCGAAGTCGCTCTCCTCTACGATGCTTCAGGCAACTTTTTACGGGGGTGTAAGGCCCTATGGCGTGTCGCTCCTGCTCGGCGGCATAGACAGCGAGAGGAAGCTCTTCGAGGTGGATCCCGCAGGCTCCCTGCTGGGCTACAAAGCAGATTCCATAGGCTCCGGCAAGAAGATAGCAACAGACATGCTAAACAAGGAGTACAAGGACACGATAAGCACCGAAGACGCGATAAATCTCGGCATAAAGATACTGAACAAGATAAACGAGGGCAAGCTCACCAAGGACCGCGTCGACATAGGCTATATAGAGTCGGGCAGCGAGTTCTCGGTGCTTTCAGAGCAGGAGATATTGAAATATTTCTGATTCATTTGTGAGAATTTATGTCTAAGACAGTGATCGCTAAGTATACTGCGCAGGGAGAAACCTTCGAAATCCTTGTGGATTCTGACAAGGCATACGCCTACATCACAGGCAAGCTTTCCGACCCTCTCTCAGTACTGGAAGTGGAGGACGTATTCAAGGATGCCAACAAGGGCGACAGGCAGAGCCAGGACAAGCTGAATAAGGTGTTCGGCACCGAGGATCTCGGCAAAATAGCTGGCATGATATTGAAGGGAGGCAACGTTCCGCTCACCACTGAGCAGCGCAACAGGATGCTTGAGGAAAAGAGGAAGCAGATATTGAACATAATAGCGACAAACGCGATAGACCCGAGGACCAACGCGCCGCATCCGGCGCTCAGGATAGAGAACGCGATGAAGGAGGCGAGGGTGAATGTAGATCCATTCAAGCCCGCGACGGAGCAGGTGGACACAATAGTAAAGAAGCTGAGCACGCAGCTGCCCCTTAAGTTTGCGATCGTGAAGATGGATGTTACAATACCGGTGCAGTACGCGAACAGGTGCTACAGCCTGCTCAAGCAGTACGGGCTCAAATCTGAGAAGTATCTGCAGGACGGCTCGCTCCAGGCGAGCCTCGAGTTTCCAGCCGGGCTCCAGAGCGAGTTCTTCGACAAGCTCAACGGTGCAACCAAAGGTTCCGCTGTCGCTAATATAACAAGTGTATAGGAAAAGTGTATAGAATGAGGACAATACTGCCAGGAGACAAGATATCTGACACGCCCCTGCGCGCAGAGAACGCGATAGTCGAGGGCGGCAAGACGTATGCCACTGTCATAGGCATGCTCGACGAGACGAAGGGCACCTTCATACCCCTTGAGACTGTATGGTACCCGAGAGAGGGTGACTATGTAATAGGCATAGTGGAGAACTCGAAGAACAGGGTGTACACTGTATACCTGGAATCGCCTTTCAGGGGCCTCATACTTCCGCCCCCCAGGCCGAGATTCAGGGACATGAGGCACGAGCACACGGAGAGGCAGGAGGTGCTGCAGATAGGCGATGTGGTCAGCGTATTCGTAAGGGAAGTGAAGCGCGAGGCTGACCAGATAATACTGATACTGGACAGGCCGAGGCGGCTGATGGGCGGCAAGCTCGTAGATGTAAGGCCATCCAAGGTGCCCAGGATACTCGGCAGGGCAAACACGATGCTTACCCAGCTGCAGGACATGACTAAGAGCACCATACTCGTCGGGCTCAATGGCCTTGTTTGGATAAAGGGAGGCAACGTGCCGCTGGCACAGAAGGCAATCGCGAAGATACAGGACGAGGCGCACGTCAGCGGGCTGACCGAGCGCATAAAGGAGATGCTTGCAGCAAACAACGGGGCGAATGGTGTTTGATATGGGAGGAAGTGGAGAAAAACCGGAATTGATAGTTGACGGAAGGAGGCTCGACAAGCGGGCCTTCGATGAGCTCAGGCCTATAAAGATAGAGGCGGGCGTGCTGAAGAACGCTGAGGGTTCGGCGTACCTGGAATGGGGCGACAACAAGATACTCGCAGCTGTGTACGGGCCAAAAGAGGCGCAGCCCAAGCACGTGGCGGACCCTAACAGGGCCATAATAAAATGCAGGTATCAGATGGCGCCCTTCTCCTCCCTGGAGGAGCACGGCAGGACGGGCCCCAACAGGCGTGCCATAGAGATATCCAAGGTGACTAAGGAAGTGTTCGGGAACGTGATACTGCTCGAGCAGTTCCCTGGATCCGAGATAGACATATTCGTGGAGGTGCTGCAGAGCGACGGGGGCACGAGGGCGGCTGGCATAACGGCCGCGGCCGTGGCCCTGGCGAGCAGCGGCATACCGATGCGTGACATACCCTATGCGGTCTCGGCAGGCAGGGTGGGTGAGCACATGGTGCTCGACGTCAACAAGATAGAGGACAACTACTCCGATGCTGACATGCCCGTGGCCATAGCGCCTAGGAACGACGAGATACTGCTGCTGCAGATGGACGGTTCGCTCACTAAGGAGCAGATCTCCGAAGGCCTGGCCATGGTGCGCAAGGCAGGGGAGACCATAGTCAGGGTCCAGCGCGAGGCGCTGGAGGCCAAATACAGGTGATTGTGATGCAAGATGAAAACAGGGAATACATGCTCGAACTCCTGGGCAAGGGCTCAAGGGAGCAGGAGCGTGGGCAGTTCGACTACAGGGAGATAAGGATAAAGAAAGGCGTGGTACCACACGCTGAGGGTTCGGCGCAGGTCGACCTTGGCTCGACCAAGGTGCTCGCGGGCGTCAAGCTGGTCGTAGGCACGCCGATGCAGGATAAGCCGAACGAAGGCGCCCTCGCCACTTCGGCGGAGCTGCTTCCGCTTGCGTCCCCAGAGTACGAGATGGGGCCGCCGAGCCCCGAGGCGATAGAGCTCGCCAGGGTGGTCGACAGAGGCATAAGGGCCGCGGAGGTGGTGGACATGGATGCGCTCTTCATAGAGAAGGACAAGGTGTGGAACATATACACGGACATCTACATACTCAACTACGATGGCAACCTCTTCGATGCGTCTACGCTGGCGGCCACGACAGCGCTGCTAAGTGCGCGCATGCCGAGACTCGAGGGCGATGAAGTTATAAGGGAAGGCGCACTGGAAAAGCTCAAGACCAAGAATATAGTGAGCTCATGCACGTTCGCAAAGCTGAAGGCCAAGCTGCTCCTAGATTCGAACGCGGCTGAGGAGAGCATAATGGATGCGAGGGTCACGATAGCCAACGACGAGCGCGTGGTGCGCGCGATGCAGAAGGGCCTGAGCGGCTCAATCTCGTTCAAGGACCTCGAGCAGATGGAGGATGTGGCCTTCGAGAAGTCGAAAGAGCTAAGAAGCAGCATTGCCAAGGCACTGGGTGAATGAGATGGCGAACTGGAGCATACGATATGGGGCAAGCCTCAGGAAGAGATACGGTGCGGTGCAGGTGCAGAAGAAGGCACTATACATGTGCGACGTCTGCGGCAAGGAGGCCGTAAAGAGGATAGGCACGGGTATGTGGAAATGCAGGCACTGCGGCGCTGTCTTCGCCGGCGGGGCTTACACGCTCAAGACGGAGCCCGGCAAGACGCTGGAGCGCATGATGCAATCGGGCAAGGCGGGCGCATGACCAAGATAGTATTCTCTCCGGCCCAGGAACTCGTGGTGCACGAGGTGGTCGAGGTGAGCAGGGACGACCTGCTGCTAGAGCGCATAACGCCCAACGGCAACATGCCGCTCTACTGGTGCAGCGGCCTGCTCTTCAGCTTCTCGTCGGTGCCCATGACAGAGGAGGTGGTGAAAGAGTACCTTAAGGGCAGGATACACTGGCTAGAGGTGCACTACACTAGGATGGAGAAGTACACGCCGCTCATAACATTCGAGTCTCCGGAATACAAGTCAACTATGAATGTCAAGGTCATAGACACGAGCTTCTCAGAGATGCACACCGAGTTCGTGAAGTGGCTGAAGGACAAGGCGAAGATAAAATAGGGTTATGCTATGCCATATGTTTGTTTGCACTGCAGGAAGGAAGTGAAGGCTCTGGAGAAAAATTTCATAAGGTGCCCGTACTGCGGCTACAGGGTGCTCTCCAAAAAGAGGAGTACGCTTGCCAAGGAGGTATCGAGCAGCTAGCAAGCTAGTTCTTCAGCAGTACTGCCTTGCCTACTTCCCTGACGCGCTTGTACTCAATGCTGTTCTTGAACAGGCCCTTTATCACTTCACCAGGCTCCGAGGCGTTTATCTTGCCCAGGAGCAGATGGGATACGCTCCTCTGCTCGAGGTCTATTACCACCTCGCCCACCTCGCCGAGCCACCTCCCGGTGCCTGACATTATCTTCTTGCCGTAAAGCGACGATACGGTAACGGTCATCGGCTCTCGCCTATTTTCAGTCTCTTCATCTTTTTGGAAGCGAATATTCTTATTACGTTCTCCTGCAGCGCCTCGACGAAAGCGGCCTCGTTAGCCTTGAGCTCGGCAAGCTCCGTCCTGTCGAAGAGATCGCCTTTCCTCGCTACTATGCGCCTCAGGTACGTGTCGCCGAGCTGGTAGTACTTGGCTCTGCACGAGTGGCAGACGAAGACGGGCACCACCGGCGCGGCGTCTATGCCTTCGGGAGAGCCAGCATCGAGCTCGCGCCCTATGCTGTGCGACCCGCACGCATCGCACATGGCGTCCACCCTGACCCCCTCGTACTTCTTCGTCTCGGTCACGCGGATCTCCTCGCTCGCCAGGTGCTCGGAGAGCGCTGCCTCAGCGTCATTTGTTTCGGACAGTACCTGTTCCAGCACCTCGCCTTCGCCAGTGAGCTCTGTTATAAGCGTGCCTTTTCGTGTCGGTTCGGCGATGCAGTACGCGCTTCCGTGCCCACTATCGTAAAAATCGGTGCGTATGCGCCCGTCGCCGCTCCTGCGCGCCTCAAGTGTCATCCAACCCGGCCTTCAGTACGTATTCCTGTATGTCCTCCTTGGTTATCTTGTCGCCCTTCCTCCTCCTTGAGTTCAGCACCGCGAACCTGGATATGCGCTTTGCCCTGCCCTCCAGCATCTTGGCCAGCGCCCGGGCAGCATCGTCCGTGATGTGCAAGCCGAACTCCTTGTTCACAATCCTCTTTATGCTTTCGGCAGGTATGTTTGCCATTCACGCGCCCATTTCAGCACTCAAGATCCACATCATCTCGCAATCAGGACTTGGGTTCATCACTGCGTTGATTCTGTGCGGCAAGACTTATATATTCATAGAGCCATAATGCTTGTTCGTGGTTATGATGACGTCAGACGTGACAAGCCAAAATTTCGAAGCAGAGGTGCTCAAGTCCAAGATGCCCGTTGTGGTTGATTTCTGGGCCGAATGGTGCGGTCCGTGCAAGATGTTCAGCCCTGTGCTCGACGAGGTGTCAAAGGAGTACGGCACGAAGGTGAAGTTCGTCAAGCTAAACACTGACGAGAACACCAGCATTGCCCAGGAGTACGGTATAATGAGCATACCAACGACGCTGCTCTTTGAGGGTGGCGAGGTCAAGGCCATGTCAGTGGGTGCCATACCCAAGGCAGAGTTCAAGAAGTGGCTCGACAGCAACGTGTGAGCAGAACAGCCTTTCGGTAACCCTTTAATTTGCTAACTTGCAAGCTTATTCAGTGGTGTCTTGGCCATCGAAGTGCCGCGCGGAGTGAGGGACCTTTCCCCAGCCGAGGCGATATCGCTAAGGTACATAGTGGGTGTGGTTGAAGAAGTATACAAGAGGTTCGGGTTTGCCCCTCTGGAGACTCCGGCTGTGGAGAGCACAAGCGTGCTCACCGCGAAGGCATACGGCGACGATTCGAGCAAGGAGATATATGTGCTCAACGACGAGCAGACCGGCCTTAGGTATGATTTCACTGTGCCGCTGGCAAGGTACGTGGCAAGCAACAAGGACATGGCGCTGCCCTTCAAGAGGTACCAGATAGGCACAATCTGGCGCAAGGAGGAGCCGCAGAGGATGAGGAACAGGGAGTTCTTCCAAGCTGATGTTGACATAGTCGGCAGCTCTGATCCGTCGAGCGACGCAGAGGCAATCGCGGCGAACGCGATAGCGCTGGAGGAGCTCGGTCTTGATGATTATGTGCTGCTGCTGAACAGCAGGAAGTTGCAGGAGCTTGTGCTCGCCTATTTCAAGGCGCCACAAGCAAAGGTCACGGCTGCACTGCGCGCCATAGACAAGCTCCAGAAGATAGGCAAGGAAGAGGTAGCAAGGCTTCTCATGTCGGACGCGGGAATGGACGCGAAAGCAGCTCAGGAGTTGCTTGGCTTCCTGGAGCAGGAAGGAACCAACGAGGAGAAGCTTGACAGGGTGGCCGCAAACATAACTGGCGCGAATGAGGAGGTAGAGAAGATGCGCAGCCTGCTTGCGCTGCTCGCCGAGTACAAGCTCAACGGCAGGGTGGTCACAGACTTCTCACTCGCAAGAGGCCTGGCATATTATACGGGCTTCGTATGGGAGTTCACCGTGTTCGAGAACGGCAAACGCCTGCCCGCGATCTGCGGGGGTGGCAGGTACGACAACCTAATAGGCATATACTCCGGCAAGCAGGTGCCGGCGACCGGTACTTCATTGGGAATAACAAGGGTGTTCGACCTTATAGGCCGGAGGAATGCAGGAGCGAGCACCTACGCGAAGGTATTCATAGCATACATAGGCGAGCAGAACGGCGCTTACGCTGTCAATGCGGCCACTATGCTGCGCGGCAACGGCGTATACACCGACATAAACACCACGGGCAGGAACCTATCGAAGCAGCTCGAGTACGCATCGTCGCTCGGCATAGGCAGGGTGCTCATAATCGGTGACAAAGAGCGCGAGGCGAACAAGGTAAGGCTGAGGGACATGTCGAGCGGCACCGAGGAGTTAATTAGCCTTCAGGAGGCAGTAGAGAAGCTGAGATGATTGATTGGCGAATGAAGGCAAGAAGGAGCTCGAGGAACTTACGCACATCACCGTCGAGAAGGGAGGCCTGCTCGTCAAGCTCTACTTTGACATGGAGAGCGAGAAGGAGGAAGAACTGCAGCCGCTGATGGTGGACCTGATAAACAACAGGCTGCTCAAGTCTCAAGGAGTGGTGTACTGCTCCGGGGCCATAGACCAGCCGATGAAGGTCAAGGACACTTTCTCTACGAGCGCAGAGGTGACTGCGCTCTTCGACAGCCTCTGGCCCCTGGTCAACGTGATGTTCAACTTCTCCCCGGCCGCGGTCGAGGTGCTGAGGCCGTCCAAGGACTACCTGCTGAAGCAGACAGAGTTGCAGGCTCTGCTGCTCAATGTGGCCCAGGTATCAATGGAGTACAACAACTATGTGCTCAGCAGGGTGCTCAAGCCTGAGGACATGGAGAAGATAAAGGAGCAGACCAGGCGCAGGGAAGAGCTTGGCAGGAAACTGATGGAGAAGAAGGAGGATAAGAGTCAGCAGTAGCGCCTTTCACTCCGCAGCCCTCCTCAGGAAGAATCGCTTAAGCATCAGGCCCGGCCTGTCCATGTCGCCGTATGCGGACAGGAAGCCCTCGGCCCCTAGCGTCTTCAGTGTGTTCATGACGAACTCCAAGTGCCCCGCCCCGAGCCTCGAATAAATGCAGCTCACGAGCGCGTGAAGCTTGAGATCCGTGCCGTAGCCTTTATTGAAAAGCATCCTGTACTCCTCCAGGCTCGCACCTTCGCGTTCGTGCCTAACCACAGTCCGTGCCGCGAGCATCGCTGCACCTCCCCCGAAAACTATGCCGCCACCTGTCGTTGGCTTGACCTGCCCCGCAGCGTCGCCCACTAGCAATACCCGTTTCTTTGCGTCTACCACGCGTCTTGCGGTCTGCATGGGTATCATGCTTGCATAGCCGTCGAGTCGTGCGGCTCCATTAAGTACGCCTGCAACGTACTTCATCTTCAGGAATCTCTCGAACGCAGCCCTGCTGTTCCCGTGTCCCGGCCCTATGCCTATGCCCGCCTCCACCACGTGTTCGGAGTTCGGGCAGAGCCATGCGAAGAACTCTGGCGCTACCGCATTGTCGAAGAAGAGATCCACCGACTTCGTGTCGTTCGGCGCTACCTCAAACTCAGCCTTGTACGTGAGCGTGTATTTGGTTATGCCGCCCATGCCGAAGTGCTTCGCGACCCCGGATACGGCTCCATCTGCGCCTATTATTATACCGCCCGCGTGCATGGCGTCGAGCCTGTCGGCATCTATGTTGGTGCCTGTGATAACCTCTGCGCCTTTCGATGCCGCCTGCTCGTAGCACAGTCTGTTCAGCCTTTCTCGGTCGAGCACGTGCGCCTGCGGCTTCTTGGCCATTATGCGCATGCTGGAATCGCCCACGTGTACGTTCGCTCCGTACAGCGTGTTCGTAATCGCCTGTTTGTAGGGTATGCCCAGCGTCTCCAGCCCCTTTATCGAGACTATGCCGCTCGCCCTTGGCGGGTATCCCAGGCGCCTCTTCTGGTCATAAACGCGCGTCTCTATCCCTGCAGAAGCGATATCCCTGGCCGCTATCAGGCCGGACGTGCCTGCGCCTACCACGTGTACTTTATACGCCATCAAATCCTGAAGATACACTTTGCTTATTAATGCTTATTATTCATATACCATCCGACTTTGGGGTTTCTGCAGATGAGCGCAATCATATCCGCACTGGTAGCGTTCCTGTCCATAATATTGCCTGGCTTCTTCCTTGCGCTGGCGCTTCTTAGGAGAACAAAACTGAACATGATTGAAATTTCTGTAATAGGCTTCATGTTTGGCCTCATATTCCCGCCAGTGCTAACGTGGCTCGAATCCTACCTCATAGCCTACATACACGCATTCTCGTTCTCGGCGGGCCTGTACGGCGCCAACGTGATAGTGCTCACGATACTGGGCATAGCGCTGTGCGTGCAGCAGGGCGCATTCTCGGGCCCCGGCATACCTGCGCCCGCGCAGAAGAGTCGGGCAGCACAGTACGCTTCCAGGCTCGCGGGGTTGAGGCGCAGGATATCGGAGCTCGGCGTGGACACCGAGCTGGTCAAGAGGCACGAACGCGAGGAGGAAGAGTTCGCGGCCAGGCATGCGCAGGAGGAGCGCGCGGCAGCATCGCTGCCTCGCGAGGAGCGTGAGCGGCTCAGTGTGATGCACGCCCAGGAGGAAAGCAAGCTCGCCGAGGAGCACGAGCGCGAAGAGCGGATGCTTCTCAACAATGCAGGCAATTCAAGCAGCGATGCAGCATACGTTCTCCGCAAGAATTGGGTGTGGATACTGCTGATAGCGCTTATGCTCTTCACATTTTATACAAGGATGATGAGCATTGGCATAGCGGCGAACTTCTTCGAGTTCGACCCGTATTTCGACATGCAGAGCACAATGTCTATACTCACTTTCGGCTACCAGTACCTCTATGATACGTCTGCCTGGCCCACTGCGGTCAACGGCACGCCGCACAGGGTTGAGCCTATAGTGCCTTACCTGGAGTCCTATTGGTACCAGATCTCCGCCACGCCGTCGCAAGCAAACGCCAGCTCAGTGAGCACGACACTGCTCAGCGACGTCAGCAGCCTGTATCCCCCGATAACGGCTGCGCTGCTTGTCTTCATAATATTTTTCTTCCTCTACCATGGCTACGGCGAGTATCCCGCAATAGTTGGGGCCGGCCTGGCAACAGCTATGCCCGCCCTGATCACCACTTTCATAGCCGGTGAGCAGCTGCTCGAGCCATGGGGCATATTCGCCATGTTCTTCTTCTACGCAGCCTATCTGCTCGCTGCACAGCATCCGAAGGAGATGAGGTTCGCAGTGCTCGCTGGCATAGCATATGCAGCGTCTTTCTTGGGTGCCCACTACTACACTGTCATAGCAGGCGTCTTCGCCATCTATATAGTGCTTCAGGGAGCCTTCGACGTGCTAAGGAACAAGGATATGGTTGACTTCTACAAGATGAACGCCGTTGTGATAGCGATCATAGCTGTCTTCTTCGCAGTCTTCGATCCCTATGGCTCCGTGCTCACAGACCGCGTCCCCGGCCTGCTGGGCATACCCGTGACTGTAGCGTTCCCACTGATGGCGCTGGTGCTCGTTGCGCTTTTCGAGTATGCACCGCTGCTGGCCAAGAAGCGCGGAATAATAAAGGATGTCAACCTCACGGAGCGTTTGGGCTGGCTTGTGGTGCTCGCACTGCTCGCACTGCTGCTCATACTCTTCACTCCGCTAGGCAACTCGGTCAAGGGCTATCTGAGCCTGAGCACCCACTTCACCACCCCGTCGATACCGCTCTTCATGACGGTGCAGGAGTATGCACCTACGGGCTTCAACTTTGACTTCGGTGCTGGCGGTTTCGGCATAATAGGCGCAAGCGTGGGCGGCGTTAACATGATTGTGTTGCTCGTGCTGATACTGTTCACGATACTGTCTGTGCGCGCCGCGCTTGTCAGGGATTCCAAGTTCAGCATTCTCGCGATAGCCGCCGTGTGGCCTCTCGCAATCGCTGGCATGATAGAGGTGAAGTACCTGCCGCACTTTGGAGTTGCGTACATACTCGCGATAGGCATAATATTGGGCGAACTGCTGCTCATAGTCAACGCGAAGGGCCGCGAGCGCGCAAGATACTTGCTGCTGGGGATAGCGGCTGTTGTGCTGCTGATAGAGTTTGTCCCCACCTTCGTCACCATATTCGCCGCCCAGGGCCAGACGTGCGCGCAGATCAACAGCACAGGCAACGGCCTCGGCTTCGACCTCTTCTGCAATACAGTGCCGCAGTACTGGCTCAACGCCACTGCGTGGATGCGCCAGAACGTGGGCCCATATGGCCCTAGGATACTGTCCTGGTGGGACTACGGCGACTGGATAAACTGGTTCGGCAACAGCAACGCCGTGCTCAGGGGAGACAATGCAATAGCGCTGTTGGATTACCGGACGGCTGCAAGATACGTGCTTGGCGCAAGCGACGGCTACGGCCCGAGCAACCTGGCCAGCTTCATGAACAACGTAACAGATGCGAAGTATGTGCTCTTCGACAACCAGTTGACGGCCAAGTGGCAAGCACTGGATTTCCTTGGCTGCGTAGGCACAAATCAGACGAGCAAGGCGTTCGCAGTGGCAGCAGGCCAGTCTGTAGGCCAGCCGTACCTGCTCGGCACGTCTACGTGCGAGCTAAACCATGATCCTACATATCTGTTGGTTCCGCTCTCCACGAGCAGCGTCAGCGACTATTGCCAGCTCAGCGGCAACGCGACAGCGCTCAGGACACTCGTGCTGGCCGGAAACAGGATACTCAATCAGACATACTGCGCGCCCACCAACTTCTCGGGCAATGCGGCAAGGCTGCTGACGACGAACGGCACCAAGACGAATATACTGCTGGTACCCAACAACCAGTTCTACGCCGGCGTGAACAACGTCAGCGGGCAGCAGTTCCTGACTTTCATAGCTCTCTATGAGCCGAACGCGGCCAACAGCACTGTGACCGACGCCCCCACCGAGTTCTACCAGTCCAACTACTACAATGCTTTCTATCTGGGCCACCTGCCAGGATTCAAGATGGTCTATCCGAGCAACTTCACTGGCATGAATTACGTGAACGGCACGTGGCCTGTTGTGATATACGCGCTTGACAACTACACCGGCCCGCTGCCTAAGGTTCAGGCCAAGGATCCGTGGGTAACGAATAACTACACAATGCCTGGTTAGATGCCAGGCTGCCCCTGTCTATTGGCGCTTTTCCTTTTCCGCGAGGAGCAAGCCAGCGACCTTTATTCCCAGAGGTTCCAGTTTCAGTACGTGCTTAGTGTAGCCCGGTATCGAGGGCTCCGTTATGTCCGAGATTATTCCGGCTCTCTTCAGTGATAAAAACTCGTCCTGAAGTTCCTCTCCCTTTTTTACAAGCGTGTCAAAGTAGTTGTATGTGTCCATGTACAGTATAGCCCATCTCTGCAGTTCATTGGATTTATCGTTGTTTTCATTGTTTTTAGAGAGCGTCCTGTAAATTTCTGCAGCGAGCTCCTCCGCATTATCCTGGCCGTTGTTGTCAGCACCTGAAGCAACTCTTCTTGCTGTATGACTTTGCACGCCATCACCCATTCAACCACGAATGGTATGTGTTTTGCCCATATTTATAGGTTGTCTAGCGTGCGGGGCGTGCGATGTGCAGCAGCCAATTTCCAGCAAGCGTTAAATATTTTCTATGCCAAATGGATGACATGCCCATTGACAGCGAGGAAGCGAATGCGGTGCGGGATCTCATGTGGCCTGGCGAGCAGATAATGCTTACAGTAAAGCAGCGCCGTGTGGGTCCTGGAGGTTCGGTGACCGCGCCTACGTCCGTCATAGCTACAAACAAGCGGCTCATAATACTTAACAGAGCCACGCTCGGCATAAGGAGAGACTACGAAGTCATACTGTACAGACAGATAACAAGCGTCAGGCTTGAGCGCGGGATGGTTTCGTCCTCTGTGTTTGTGAGGGTGCAGGGCTACGACACGGACAAGGGCCTGTTGAAGCGCGGTAGACAGGAGGGCGAGATAGACGGGTTGAACAACAACGACGCCAAGGCATTGGCCGACTTCATAAACCAGCAACTTGCTGAGTTCAACGGTCTGGAGACCACGGGCGAACCGGTCGGCGAGCAAGGGCAGAAAGCCGTCAATGGCGCGTATTTGTATTGCGGTGCCTGCGGAGCCAGAAACGACGCCGATGCACGTTTCTGCACCAGCTGCGGATCGAAGCTCGAGGGCTCTCAATAAGGTAAGGTATTTAAGGATGTAATGGGCATATTCTCGTATACCCATAAAAAATACATCAGCGTGTTGGGTGTTTTTACTAAAAAGGTAACTATATGGCTGAGAATCAACAATTGGGAGGACAGCAGTATGTGGTTTTGCCAGAAGGGGCGACCAGGCTTCTCGGAAGGGAGGCACAGCGCACCAACATAGCGATAGGCTATGCGGTGGCGAGCATAGTCAAGAGCACGCTTGGGCCCAAGGGAATGGACAAGATGCTAGTCAGCGAGCTTGGCGACATAATGATAACGAACGACGGCGCCTCAATATTAGAGGAGATGAACGTCGAGCACCCCGTGGCGAAGCTTATGGTGGAGATCGCCAAGAGCCAGGACAAGGAGGTGGGCGACGGCACCACTACCGCAGTGATAATCGCTGGCGAGCTCCTGAAGAATGCGGGTGACCTGATAGAGAAAGGCATCAACCCGAACACGATAATCAAAGGTTATGAGATGGCGGCCGGCAGGGCGAGCGATGCGCTCAACGAGTATGCCGAGCCCATAACGCTGGGCGACGACGATAGACTGAGCAAGGTCGCGCTCGTTTCGGTCGGTTCCAAGAACATAGGCACCGATGAGACGAGGAAGTACTTGTCGAAACTGGCGATACAGGCGATAAAGCAGGTGGCCGAGAAGAAGGACGGGAAGACAATCATAGACAAGGACTTCATAAAGCTGGAGAAGAAGGAAGGCGGCTCGATAGCTGACACGCAGTACATAAACGGTGTGCTCGTGGACAAGGAGATAGCGCATCCCGGCATGCCGAAGAGCATAACTGCGGCAAAGATAGCGCTGCTAGACCAGGCGCTCGAGATAGAGAAGACAGAGACCGATGCCAGGATAGAGATAACGAGTCCGGAGCAGATGCAGGCATTCCTGCAGCAGGAGGAGAAGATGCTGAAGGACATGGTCGACAAGGTGCAGAGGAGCGGCGCCAACGTCCTATTCGCGCAGAAGGGCGTCGACGATGTCGCGCAGCACTACCTCGCGAAGGCAGGCATACTCACAGTAAGGCGCGTCAAGAAGAGCGACATGGAGAAACTCGCGAAGGCTACGGGCGCAAAGTTTGTCACGAGCCTGGACGACCTCACGAAGGGTGACCTCGGCTTCGCCGGCATAGTGGAGGAAAGGAAGATATCCGGGGAGCAGATGGTCTTCGTAGAGAAGTGCAAGGACCCGAAGAGCGTGACCATATTCCTACGCGGGGGCACGAAGCAGGTGGTCGACGAGGCGGAACGCGCGCTGAACGACGAATTGGGCGCGTTGACCGGTGCACTGGAGATATCGAAGTGCGTCTACGGCGGCGGGAGCGCGGAGGAGTACACAGCCAAGCAGCTCAGGGACTACGCGAGCGACATAGGCGGAAGGGAGCAACTCGCAATACAGGCGTTCGCCGACGCGCTAGAGGCCATACCGAAGACGCTCGCCGAGAGCGCAGGCATGGATTCCATAGACACGCTCGTGCAGCTCAGGAGCAGAATGAAGGGCAAGGAGGGCAGGACATACGGAGTCGACGTGCTCAGGGGCTCGCTGGGAGACATGAAGAAGCTTGGAGTGATAGAGCCGCTCAAGGTAAAGCTGCAGGCCATATCCAGCGCCATGGAGGCGAGCGTGCAGATACTGCGCATCGATGACATGATAAGCTCCAAGGGAAACAGGTCCGCCGGCGGGGCCCCGGGAGGCATGCCAGGAGGCATGCAGGGCGGCATGGGCGAAGACTGAGCGCCCCGAAGCCTAATAAAGCAGCCTTGCCAAACTATGATTAGCCGCATCGCTGCCGGTGTTCCAGCATGGCGAAGGTGTTCCTAGTGTTCGGCATTTCCGGTTCGGGAAAGACCACAGTATTGACAAAAGTGAGGAATGCAAGAACAGTGAGCGTCGGCACCGAGCTACTCAATGCCTATTCCAGGAAGTTCAAGGGCATGGACAGGGACACGATCAAGTTCAAGGAGCTCGAGACGTACGGTCTGCTTTCCCGCGTAAGGAGCGGCGTTTTTGGCAAGCTGGTAAAACGGACAGGCACACTGATGCTCGACACGCACGCGTGCCTGAAGGCCGGTGACGGCTACGTGCAGGGCCTGTCGCTGCGCGATTGCGAGATACTCAGGGGCAGGTGCAGGGCTATAGTATATATAGACGCCAAGACAAAGGACATACTTACCAGGAGGAAGCGCGACAGCAGCAGGAGGCGGGCAAGCCTAAGCGCCGATGAGCTGGATAGGCTCAGAGACATAAGCGTGTCGCTTTCCATGGCATACGCGCTGCAACTCCAGGTTCCAGTGTACATAGTGCAGAATGACTACATCAAGGACGCGGCGAGGAAAATTGAGGAAATAATCGAGAGGTCGTAGCGGCATGATAGGAACTGCAATCGAGCTGGCTGCAATAGCTGTGGCGTATGTAGCGCTGTCCATGTTCCTGCAACGAAAGCTCGGCGACGCCAAGCGCATGCGCAAGATGCAGGAGCTGATAAAGGCGAAGAGCAAGGAACTCAATGACATGGCGAAGGCGCAGGCGAGCAAGGAGGCGCTGGAGGCCAAGCAGAAGGAGGTAACGGAGCTGCTGGGCCAGAGCATGAAGTCGTCCTTCAAGCCGCTCATAGCAGTGCTCCCGGTGTTCTTCATCCTGTACTACCTCATACTGCCGGCCATATTCCCACACACGCTCACGTTCACCATACCTGTCCTCTCCACTGTCAGCTACCAGACTTATTTCATAGTGATAGCATTCATAGCAGGCATAATTTCATCTATCGTGGTGATGGTCTGGGACAAGAGGGAACTGGCCAGGGAGAAGCAGCAGATAGCGGCCGCGGAGGCGCAGGCCGAGGCCCAGGACAGTGCGCTGCACTAACAAGAAGCTATTTATCAAATGCGAGCGGGAAAATACACATGCTTTCGCGGTGGGATGAGAGCGAGCCGATGAAATGGAAGCCTCCTTTGCCATCGGAGGCTTTTTGACATCATATCGTTTCAATCGGTATGTGCTCGCTTCACCAGATTTGCCCAGTTGGATTCTGGGTCTTACGTGCCCTCTACGAGCCTTGTCCTCTCGGACTCCGCCGTGTCCCGACGTATAAGCAGCTTTCTCCGCAAAGGCATAAGAATCTTTTCGTCCCATGTCAATCATCGTTTCAATCGGAAGCCCACGAATTAATTCGTGGGAGGATGTCACTAATGCTGTTTGCAATACTAGCGAGGCCTTTGCATGAGAGTGTTACAGCTTGATGTGGAGAAGATAGGCTTTGAGATGCTGAAACCTGAGGCCAGCATCTACGAGGAGAGCGAGGAGAAGAAAATCGAGGTTTCAGACGCACTCGTGCTGATGGTCTGTGTGGAGATGGGCGACACAGAGGAGACAGGGGAAGCGGCGCTGAAGGACGCTCTGAAATTCATGGAGGATACCGGAAGGAAGAAGCTCGTCATATACCCATATGCCCATCTCAGCAGCAATCTGGCGGAGCCAAAGGAAGCTATAAAGGTGCTCGACCACATGCGCAAGCGGGTGCCCGATGGGATAGAGGTGAAGGGTGCGCCGTTCGGCTGGAACAAGAAATTCAGCATAGAGATGAAGGGCCATCCGCTTGCCGAGCAATCCAGGGGTTATGATGCTCAGGGCAAGGGCACGAAGATGAAGAAAGAGAAAGCGAAGCCGCAGGGCATTAATACAGCCATAGTGAAGAAGAGCGACTGGGCAGGCCTATCAGATACGGATCACAGGACCATAGGCGAAAGGATGGATCTGTACAGCTTCCAGGAAGTGTCGCCAGCGATGGTCTATTGGCACCCGAACGGTTACACGATATACAAGCAGCTCGTCGCCTTCATGCGGGAGAAGGAGGAGGAGTACGGCTACGAGGAGATAAGCACCCCTGCGATAGCCAATGTGGCGCTCTGGCACGTCAGCGGCCATATCGACCACTACAAGGACAACATGTTCGCCTTCGACTCGGGCTTCGGCACTTTAGGCCTCAAGCCGATGAACTGCCCCTCGAGCATGCTCATCTACAAGTCCAGGAAGTGGAGCTACAGGGAGCTGCCCTTCCGCACAGCCATATTCGACAGGCTCTACAGGAGCGAGCTGAGCGGCGTTGTCACGGGCCTGCTCAGGGTCAAGGAGCTGACGCAGGACGACGGCCATATCTTCGCCAGGGAAGACCAGATAGGCAGCGAGATAACGCAGGTGCTCAGGATGGTCAAGGAAGTGTACGACACTTTCGGCATGAAATACAGCGCCAAGCTCTCCACGATGCCTGACGATCACATGGGAGACGAGGCGCTCTGGGAGCGCGCGACAGGCGAGCTGAAGCAGGCTTTGGATGCAAACAACATGAAGTACGAGGTGAAGGAGAAGGAAGGCGCGTTCTACGGACCCAAGATTGACTTCGATGTGCTCGACTCGCAGAACAGATCGTGGCAGCTAGCCACGATACAGCTCGACTACCAGCTGCCTACGCG
>DAHVUT010000005.1 GCA_027328425.1 Microcaldota archaeon
ACTGCGGTTGCGGATACCACGCAGACAGGGACGTGAACGCAGCAAGGAACATACTCAACAGAGCTACGGCGGGACACGCCGGAAGTCACGCTCGTGGAGATTCGGCCACTACGGTTCAACAGGAATCGCAAGTCGGGTCGCTGAAGCGAGAACATACCCCACATGCAACTTCCACAAAGTAAATGTGGGGGAAGCCCACGTGCTTTAGCCGTGGGAGGATGTCACAAATTGCTGCCTCGTAGGTTTTGATTGGCACGAGCCGATAGCATGTTTGCGTGGTACTACCTAATACTCGCCTCTTCGGTGCTCAACGGTTTTGCTACGTTGGTGGAGAAGAGAGCGCTGAAGACCCACCACGCCACCGCTTTCTCCGCCGCGCTCACTCCGCTAGTTGCGCTCATCTCGCTCTTGTTAATACCATTCGCCAATTTCGATATGAGTGGATGGCAGCTACTGCTGATAGTGGCCTGGAGCGCACTCAACGCATACACGTATCTGCTTGCTGCCAGGGTATTCAGGCACGGGGAACTCTCCGCATCTTCCGCCGCGTTCGGCAGCCTGCCAACGTTGGTGGTGGTTGTGCTCGCGTTCATGTTCCTGTCTGAGCAGCTGTCTATAGTGCAGTACGTCGGAATAATAGGCATGATAGTGGCAACCTATATGCTCTTCTTCAGGGAATCGGGGCGAAGCGGTCATTATTTCGAGAGTGGCAGGTACAAGTATATGGTGCTGTTTGCTGTGTTAGTTTCAGGCACTGCATCGGTATTCAACAAATATGTGATAACAGGCATTGATCCGTACGCCTTCCTGATAGTATCGAGCATATCCATGTCAGTGTTCTTCACTGCCTTCATATCGCTGAGGTACAAAGGCATCGGGGAGATCGTTCACACCTTCAGGTCGTATAGACTGCCCATCTCGCTGGGTGCGGTCTTCACAGTCGGCTACAGGCTCACGTTCTACCTTGCCCTGATACTGATCCCGGTAAGCCTGGCGCAGCCTCTGGGCAACACGTTCTACGTGATAATAACAGTGGCGATAGGCGGGCTGCTGTTCAGGGAGGGCGACCTCGCAAGGAAGTTCGTGCTCAGCGCCTTCCTTGTGTTCTTCGCATACTTGCTTGTCCTATAGCCTGAAGTCAGTTCTGCAGTGTTGCGCGGCTGCCTGCATGCAGCGTGATGTTGTATGAAGCAGGCACTTCGAGCACGTAGTCGCCATAGTGGCACACAGAAGCTGTGCTGTAGGGAGTGGCGTTGTATACATACGCCATGATGTTGTTGGCTATCCACGCCTGCCGCAGCTGCATTGGCGTGTTCTCCATCCAGAAGCACCGTACCGAATTGCTCGGGAACACGAAGAGCATGCCTATGGCGCCAGACTGCAGCAGGTCGCTTTCGCTGGCGTTCATCAGGCCCTGCTGCCATGCACTCCCGTCCAGCGCGAGCAACACAGTGTACTGCTGTGATGAGATTGTGATCGTGCCTCTGGGCAGCGATCCGAGGTACGCAGGCTCGCTTATCCGAGCGTGCGCAAAATACGGGTGGTATGTGAATATGGCTGCAGCGGCAAGAACCAATGCGGCGGCAATCGGCCAGTATGCGTGCTTGTTTAGCCGCATGTCAGTACGACCTTGCGAAGTTGGCTATGTACTTTGCGGCCGAGCCGCACGCGATGCATTTCCTGCCCTTAGCCAGGTGCTGTGCATCAAAAGGCATGTTCGTTATCTTCGCCCCGATCTCCTCCTTCACCTTGGACTCGCATTCCTCGGAACCGCACCAGCCGGCCTGGACGAAGCCGCCTTTTCCTTTTATCAGTTTCTTGAGCTCATCGTAGCTGTCTACGTTGTGCGTGTTGTCTTCGAGCATCTTCTTTGCCTTCGCGTATAGAGATCGGCGTATATCTTCCAGCAGCCCCTCTGTTCTCTCGCCAGCGTGCACCGCTTCCACGCTCTCCTTCGCACCGGTGTCTCTCCTCACAAGCACGGCCTTGCCCTCCTTTATGTCGCGCTCGCCTATCTCTATCCTTACTGGCGTGCCGTTCATCTCCCATTCGTTGAACTTCCAGCCCGGCGAGTATGTTTCCCGGCTGTCAAGGTAGACCCTAACCGTCTTTGCGAGCCTGGCCTCCAGCTCCTTCGCGTGCTTGATCACGAGTTCCTTGTTGCCGTCGTTGTATATGGGCACTATCACCGCCTGCACGCGCGCAGCCGCAGGCGGGAGCACGAGGCCCTTGTCGTCTCCGTGCACAGCGAGCATCACTCCCAGCTCGCGCGTGGAGACTGCGAATGTGTTCTGGTAGGCGTACTCCTTCTTGCCCTCCTTATCGATGAACATTATGTCGAACACCTTTGAGAATTTCTGGCCATCCACGTGGAAATCGGGCCCCTGTACGGCCCAGCCGTCAGGGATCAGGTGCTCTATGCTGTAGCTCGCCTCTGCTCCGGCGAACTTCTCCGAATCGGTCTTCTTCCCCATCACGCCGGGCAGCGCAAGTACCTCTTCAAGCACCTTCTTGTATATGCCCAGCACTTGGTCACGTTCTGCCTCCTCCTCTTCCCTGGTGGCGAAGACGGTGTGTCCTTCGTTCCACAGGAACTCCCTGGTCCTGAGCAGCGGCGTTGGGTGCTTGAACTCCCAACGCAGCACGCTGTTCCACTGGTTGTAGCGCATAGGCAAGTCTCGCCACGAACGTATCCACTTGGCGAAGCGCTCGTACATTACTGTCTCGGATGTGGGCCTTATCGCGAGTCTCTCTTCGAGCTTGCTGCTGCCGGTGTGTGTGACCCACGCGACTTCGGGGCTGAAGCCCTTGACGTGCTCCTTCTCTTTGTTGAGAAGATGTTCCGGTATCAGCATCGGGAAGTAGACATTCTGTATGCCTGCCTGCTTGAATAGTAAATCTGTTGCCTTCTGCACCTGCTCCCATGCGAAGTATGCATTCGGCTTGAACGCTATGCAGCCGGAGACGCTGGTGTAGTCCACAAAATCGGTGCGCTCCACCAATTGCGTATACCAATCGGAGAAGCTGCTCTCCTTCTTGGCGCTGAGTCCTTTCTTCTCCTCTCTGCCCGCTTTGTCGTTTGCCATGTGAACGTCTTTACTCTGCAGGCTAACTTTTTTATACCGCACGCCCTTCAGATCAGGGGCCAAAGGTTATCACGGCACATAGGTGGCATACACCGACAGGTGCCCCGATACGGCGGTTACGCTTATCAGGCCGGCGACTATGACTGCGCCTATCAGAGCAAGCGCAAAGAGTGCAAGCACCACGCTCCAGCCCATTCCCAGTCTGCTGCGGCCTTGAAGCCTGTCGATTAGGTAGGTTACAGGCCACGCGAGCACAGCAGCCATTCCGAAAAATGAATACAGGCTGAGCAGTACTATCGGCGAGCTGCTCATTCCAAGGTTGTAGCCGTTTACTCCGTATGCAAGCGTCATTATGCCTGCCAGTAGGCTCCAGAAGCCCAAGTACTCGAGCCTTATCTTGTACCTGACGCCGATTGCGAAAGCAATCAAGAGCAGGCCGAGCGCCACGTAGGGGTCGTAGAAGAGTATGTTATAGCTGCCCGTGAGCGGCCACGCAAGCATGCCCCAGAGCCCGCTTACTGTTATGAATGAGCCAAGTATGCCGAGCGGCAGCGCGACGCCGTTGAGAAGCTCCTGAACGTTCTTCTGCTTGCTCCTCATTGACATGCACATCTTCGCCAGGAAGTAGAGCAACAGCAACCCCACGAATGTTATGCTGAACAGAGACAGAGCCAGACCGTTTATTACCGCCATTCCATTCACCAAGCACCTAGAGCAGGTAATTAATTTAAAGCAGCGCTAAAGCTGGGGCTAGTCAGGTATACCCCTAAAACCTGGTGATCCTGCCGAGCTCTCTTTCCAGTTCTTCGATGCCCTTGAAGAGCAGCGCGTTCATGCCAACTTCCCTGGCGCCCTCCACGTTGTCCTCCTGGTTGTCTATGAAGACGACCTCACCGGCATCCATATGCATCCTTGCGAGCGCATAGTTGTAGATCGCGTTGTACGGCTTCTGCATGCCTATCGCAAACGAGGCGAATTTGTAGTCGAACAGCTCGAGATACGGGCCAAAGAGCTTCAGCGTGTACTCATATTTCGACCTGTCTATGTTGGAAAGGTATGCGGTGGTGTAGCGCCTGTGCAGCCTTTTGACAAGCCAGAACATGGGCTTGTTCAGCTTCGCGTGCTTCTTATAGAGCTCGAACCATTTCACCTGGCTCTGCTTTATGCCAAGTCTCTCAGCCAGCCTCATCTCCAATTCATATTTTGTTATCATGCCCATGTTTCCGAGCGATACTTCCCTGCCGTTTATTATGTCCTTTGTCTTGTCGAACGGCATACCGCTGAGTCTTGAAAGATAGTCGCAGTAGTACTCATTGTGGAAGTCTTCCATGAGCACGCCGCCTATGTCGAACATTATGCACTTTATCATGGGTCGCGCCCTTTTTCCACATAGCGTGAATAAAAGAAGAATAGGAGCAGCGAGGCTGGGTCGCGTAGTTCATGGCGCGCCATCATGCTGCGCACAGCGCTGGGTCTCATCGCCTTCACAGTAAGTATCTCATCGGGGTCCATTTCCTGGCGCCCTTTCCTTAGCTTCGTGGCGTAGAAGAAGTGCCATTTCTGGCGGCCCCAGCCCGGAGAGCCGAAAATGGTGGCCAGATGCCTGAGCTCTCCTGCAACATAGCCAGTTTCCTCCTTGAGCTCCCTCGCGGCTGCGTGTCTTGGTTTTTCATTGTCGTTGATGTATCCGAAAACAAATTCCATCATATATCTCCTGATCCTTGGCCTGTAGTGCCTTTCCACGAGCAATTTCCCATTCGGCAGCTGCGCCACAACGAAGACAGTGTCTGATTTTATCTCGGTAAGGAACGTCTTCTTCCTGCCCTGTATGTTGAGCGTCTCCTCCAGTATCCTTAGGTGCCTGCCGCTGAAGACAACTTTTGCCATGGGGGACTTTTACCTGCTCGGTATTTTAAGGTTAATGCGCTATCGTCTATGCGAGGGGTTGTGGCGTAACCTGGCAGCGCGGCAGGCTCCAGATGTTTAGAATAAGTTGAGCCTTTTGGCGATGATTAAGATTTGGAGCGGATCCAAAGTGATCGGGCGTAACCTGCATGTTCGGGTTCAAATCCCGACAACCCCAAATTGGCGTTGGTCAAATAGCGGTGCCTTCGCTGCATTGCGCGTGTAATGCGTGCGTTCCAGCGAAATGGCATCGATCTCGTCGGCAGCCAACGGGTCATGCTAGACTAGGATCAGGTACGCCGCGGTTATCGACAGATTAAGGGCGAGCAGGAGCAATGCGCCTTCAGATTCGCTGTATGTTACAAACTGCATTGTGCGTGCAGACACGATTGCCCCAACAAACGCTGATGCTGCTACGATTGCCCAGAAGTTTGCGACATTCAATGCTGCGCAAAGCAATGCCGCGCTCGATGCCATCGCAGCAGACGCAGCAAGCGCAGCAGCAAGTCTGCTTTCTATCCAGCTTCTCCTGTACAGCCTGTGAAGGTTGCGCATCATAGAACCAGCCTCACGAGCACTGCAGCAAAAAACAGTGTCGCGAACCCCAGCGATTGCGCCACCAGCGCCTTGTTTTTCCTCGATGCGAGCATGCTAAGTATCGCAGCGCTCAACAGGGTGCTCGATATGGGCCCGCTTGCTTTCATCACATAGTATGCGAATGCAACCGCAAAGGCAACGATCATGCGCCAAGCACCTCAAGCCTGTAGTCTGCGAGGTAAGACAGTGCGATTGCCGAGCTGCGGCTGAAAGAGAGGATACAGGACATCGCGCTGTGCATGTCGGCGGTAAACAGGACAAGCTTGCCTGCCGTGCCCTCTCCGTCTTTCATACGGCCTAATTGTGCGATATCCACAATCCCCAGCCGTTCGTATGTCAGGCGCTCCACTTTCCGTAACGACATGCCCCTGTCGAGCGTGCCGTTTTGCATGAGGCTGTCGTAAGCTTTCCGGAAGAACACACGCCTTCGCATGTCCTCGAAATGCCAGACATAGCCTTTCCACGCGCGCAGGCCATTCGCATCCGCGATCCGCGCACACAACACAGGCAGCCTTTTATCGAATACGCGTTCGGCTTGCGCTTCGTTTCCGCTGTCAATTGATTCGCATGCTTCCGATGGATCGAGCGCTATCTTTTCCATCCCGATGTTGGTGTTGCTTGCCAAGAGGAAGAATGTTATGCCTATGGCTATAGGCGCAAACTGAAGCAGATACCATGCGTCTATGCCCGCCAAGATTTCACCAAGCCAAAAATGCCGTTGCCGTAGTTTGCTATCCTGTATCCTGCGTCTCCTGCCGTCGCCAGCGCATCCATCACATCGGACTCTCCGATTCCTAGCTCTGATGCGAAATCGCGTACACCTATCTTGCCTCTCCCCGAGATGGTGATGGCCCTCAGGATTGTTTTGTGCATTTTTGATGTGAGTTCAGCGTTCTCTCTTTTGGCGTCTCTGTTTTCAGATATGAGCCGCATGAGCCTTCTGGCCAGAACTACGCTCTCCGCGCGGCTGTTTTGCGCTTTTGTTTCCTGCTCCAGGGAGCGCAGCTGATCCCCGGCCAGTCCGAGCACAAGGTAGGGATAAAGGGTACGCAGTCCGACATCATAGCAGCACGAAGTCAATTGCAGCAGTGCTATGAGCCTTAGCAGCGCTTCGCGGATGAAGAGCATCGGCGTCTTCCTTGAGTATATCCAGAGTGTTATCCTATCGGTTCCGAACTCTACGCTGTAGTGATGCTCGTTGTCATCCGGCACTATGTCGTAGGTGAGGACTGTGCCTTCCCTCGCCAACCGCAAGCCGTGGTATGGCTGCAACTCTCTTTTTACAGCCGAAATGCTTCCATTCAGCTCCGCGCTTATCTCTATCTTGCTGAAGAGCATGCCGTGCCAGTCTTCCGTGTGCCTAGACACCATTCGCACCCACCTGCGCAGCAAGCGCAGCAGCGAAGGCGTCGGCTATGTCGCCTTCATCCACAGCGAGCTCCCGCATTGCTGCAAGCACAGCGTCTCCGCTGCAATGCCTTAGCAGCAACGAGATGAGTCTTGCGAGCTCTATGCGGCCTTCGCTGCCGTTCAGCGAAAGCGTGTCTCCGAGAGCCTCAGCGCCGCAGTTCTTCCTTATGCAGTTCTCAAATTTTCGCCTCCCTATCTCCAACCTCATCGGGCCACCTGAAACAATACAAACAATGTCCTCCACTTCTATCCCATGCACTCTTTCTATCATGCACACGCTCCTCTTGCCGGTTGTAAGCACCTGTACGGCTATGCAACTGCCAACCGCAAGGCTCTGTATTGCTGCAACATGCCGGTCAGCAAGTCCATAATTGACTGCTAGTCTGTCCAGGCCCCGTCTGTTCTGGAGCCTGAACAGGAACACTGTGGCAGCGTTGGAGAGCATGGCAAGATCGATGTCTTCCAGGAGTTGCGAAGAGAACACAAGCCCATAGCCGTATTTCCTTCCTTCGCGCAGCAGCGTCTCTAGGGCAACGCTGCCTTCGAGGAGTTTCCATGCCTCGTCCAGGAGCAGGAAGACACGCCTGCCCACCCTGCCGGTCCGCATGCGCTTCACAATGGCGCCCATTATGCTCTCCGCCATCCTCACTTTGGCCTGTTCCGGCGCTATGTCCTTCAGGCCGAAATAGATTATTCCGTTATTCATTTCTTCCATGAGCATGTCTGCATTTTTTGGGTCGTTGGTTGCACCTCCAGCAAACGAGGCGAATGTGTAGTACTCGCCAGTGAAGTCGAGCACGAGCAGAGTGGCACCGCCTACGGCCCAGAGTTTCAGCATTAGGCTGCGCATGAGGTACGTTTTGCCGCTGCCGGTGACTCCACATATGAATATGTGTGGGTTCATGAGCAAACCAAAATCAATGAAATAGGGCGAGTTATGCATTGTGCCCACAAAAATGCAATTCCGCGAGCGCGCTTCGATCTCTTCGGCATTTTGGGATAGTGTGTTGGGGAACCGGATCAGGTCTACTGCGTGCTCCACTCTGCCTATGCGCCCATTTTGAATCATTGCGACACCTCGATGGAAACCACAGCATTTATGCTATGGAGGGAATCGAGCGGAAACCTTATGAATCCTGACGACCGTGTAT
Source organism: Microcaldota archaeon (assembly GCA_027328425.1). Taxonomy (GTDB): domain Archaea; phylum Micrarchaeota; class Micrarchaeia; order Micrarchaeales; family CABMGC01; genus JAJYVH01. Next base: position 8,150 of record DAHVUT010000005.1, read on the forward strand.
CTATGGTCAGGGCATGAAACGTGCTATCCTTTTGCAGATTGGCGGCATCACCAACTCCAAACGAAAGATCCTGAGAGCCTCCAATGACAATGCCATCTCCGAGTTCAACAGGATTTTCGACGAGAGAGACCATTGCCTCAAGTTCATGGACTTCCACAGAAAGGTCTATTCTTCCATCAAGGAGAACACCTCCTTCAACTCGCAGGTGGTCTGCGACTTGGAGAGAAAGGTCTGGAAGAGCAGGGGAAAGGCAAGGCGCCTTACCATCCAGTTCAATGTTCCCCGAAACTGCAAGACTAATTTCGAGACCAAATCTAATTTCTTTATTGAACTCGGAATCAGACCACGAAACAGGATTGCAGTGCCGATCGAGAAGAACAGGAATTATCAGAGATTTACAGCTCTTCTGGATGCTGGTTGGTCCTGCAAGACCTACGGGTTGACTTCTAACCTTCAGATCGTCGCATACCTGTCCAAAGAAGAGATTCCCATCGCTCAACGGAAGAATGTTCTCGGCATCGACATCAACGCAAAACACTTCGCCGTGAGCGTCGTGTCGCCACAGGGCGATGTCCTGTATCAGACCTATTTCGGCAGGCGCATCTACGCCAAAAGAAAGAAGATAATGGAGAGGCGTTCCAGACTCCAGTCCCTCGACGCAAGGAAGGCCCTGAAGAGGCTCAGGACTTATGAGAGCGACTTCGTGAAGACGAACCTCGGTCAGATGGTCAGGGAGATTATGAACCTTGCGCTCAGGTTCGATGCCGACATCGCCATCGAGAACCTCAAAAGGTTCAAGCCGAAGGGCAGGAAGTACAACAAGAAAGTGATGAAGATTCCTTTCTTCACTTTCCGGCAGATTCTTGCCTCCCGTTGTTTCGACAACAGTGTTACGCTGAACGTAATTGACAGTTGGCATACATCGAAATGGTGTTCCCACTGCGGTGCTGTTGGGAAAGGACATGACAGCAACAACTATGCCCTGTTCAGGTGCAAGTGCGGACTGGTCGTGAACTCGGACAGGAAGGCGAGTCATGCGATTGCAGTCAAATCCCTGTTGGAGCGGGAACATGTCTTGACCGATAATGCCCAGATTTCCAATAGGCGAGTCCCTGTAAACGGACTCATGCGTTCCGATGACGTTGTTTTGCAACATGCGAATCAACCTATGGAATGCCACCGCCTTTAGGCAGTGGTAGTTTACTGAATCAAACTATTTGCCATGCTAGCCTTTTTTATTGTTTCCTAGGCTAAGCGTATTGCAGTGGTTCCTTGGATGGCGAATTCCTCAAGACAGGTATAGAAGGCCTGGACCAGATGCTCAACGGGGGCATACCCAGGGGCAGCCAGGTGGTGCTCGCGGGCGGGCCCGGCGCAGGCAAGACGCTTCTCTCGTTCGAGTTCCTGTACAAGAACGCAAAGGCGGGCAACACTTCGCTGCTCTTCGCGCTCGAGGAGGAGCCGGAGCGCGTGCTCATGAACGCAAAGAAGGCATTCACATCGTTCACAGACATAGACGGGCTCATAGAGTCCAAGAAACTGATAATCGACGGCGAGGATCTCGTCAGCGTGCTGCGCAGCGGCACGAGCGGTGACAGCTCGCAGTATGAATTCGGCAAGATAGTGTCCGACATAGAGTCGCTTGTGTCTTCGAGCAAAGCCAACGCGATAGTCATAGACTCCATTTCGGTGCTCGACCTGCTGCTCAACGAGCCCCTCGCATACAGGCGCTCCATGCTGGCGCTCGCGAGCAACCTCAGGCGCCTCGGCGTCACATCCATACTGACCTCCGAACTCCCCAACCCGGAACGCAGCAAGCTAGAGTTCCAGACCGAGTTCTTCCTGTTCGACGGCATCATAGTAATGTATGGCAGGGGGGAGGAGGAGAAGAGGGAGCAGGCTATGGAGGTTATAAAGATGCGGGGCACGAAGCACAGCTTCATCACCACCCCGTACGATATAACGCAGGACGGCATAAACGTAATCACCCCTGAGGACATGGTACTGTAGGCGCCCGTGGTTGGATGTTGGATGTTGCTGGTGGGGCAGAGGAGGGTGGCAAGGTCAGGCTCTACGCCGCGCTGGCGATCATGCTGGTCATCGCGGCCGCGGCAAGCTTCCTCATAGTGCCGCACGGCACCGGGATAGGCAAGTGCAACGGAATGCTCTTCGCGAGCAGCAAGTACGCGTGCCTCACCAATCTGGCGCTGCAGCTCGGCAACTCCAGCATCTGCGGCACAGAGCCCGCACAATACTCTGATGCATGCTACTCTGCAGTGGCCGAGAACACGAGCGACGTGCAGACGTGCTCCGGAGTGCAGAACGCTACGCAGCGCGCAGCGTGCGTGCTTGACATAGCCACGAGCACCCTTGATTATGCGGCGTGCGCCGGGATAGCAGAGCCGTACGCCTCGCAGTGCACGGCCAGCATAGCGGTGAGGCTCGACAACGCCAGCATCTGCTCCAGCATAAACAACCTCACATACGGCGCGGAGTGCACATCGATAATAGGCACGAAAGAGGCGCTGGAAACGGGGAACGCGCAGTACTGCGGCTCGGTGAGCGCGTCCACTGACAAGAACGCAACAGCCTACGTGCTTGAGAACATAACATCGCTTGGAATGGGCTCCGCCACACTCAGCGAAGCACTCTCCACCATGCTGCTCATACCAAACATCACGATAACATCGAGGGACGTGTGCTACATGGAGCTTGCGGGCATGACGCTCAACTCGTCGCTGTGCAGCGGCGTGAGCCAGGGATACGCGCTGAGCACGTGCGAAATAGAGGCAAGCAGCCGATCGGGCGGCGCCAGCTCTCCAGCAAACTACACGGCACAACTGGCCGCGTGCCAGTCCCTGGGACAGTATGCGAATGCTTGCACCAATTCGCTCATGCTGGAGCACGCGATAAGCACAAGGAACGCGACACTGTGCGGGGAGCTGCCTGGGAGCCTCACTGACACCTGCTACAGCCTACTGGCCAGCACATACAACGACACTAGCTACTGCGACTACATAACGAACGCGAGCGTGAGTTCGCAATGCACACAGAGGGCGTGAGTGACTTGAGATACCTAGTTACCTGCGTGAAGAGGTACGGGGCCGAACGCACATACTACATGCTCGCACTGGACGGTTCCTGCGGGGCCGCACTTCCTTTCTCCAGCAAGCTTGAACTGAAACCGGGAGAGGTGATAGAGGCTGAAACAGACGAAGGCAAGGTGCAATCGTTCAGCGCGGTGGAGGGCGAAGATGTTGCAAAAGGGGCGCGGGACGCGGTAGATGAAGCAGCGAAGCGCATGGTGAGGGGCACGGTCCTGAAGACGGACACCAAGGAGCTCGACGCGGTGAGCGCACGCATGCGCGCCAAGCTGGAGGAAGCAGCGCTGCTGCTCGCCAGGAAGCTCGTGATGTCCATACCAGTGGTCGTGAGGTTCCACAACGACATAGACGGTTCCAGCGGCGCCTACAGCGTATACAAGGGCGTATGCATGGCCCTCGGGCACGGCGCGGGGGGCGCCGGATGCAAACCGAACATTGCATGGCGCATGCACCCAAGCGTATCATACTCCAAGGAAGATGCGATAAACGACGTGCTCGCGTGCGGCGCATACGAGCCGATGGAGAGGCCGATGCTGCTGGTGATAGACTTCGGCACAGCGACGGAGAGCAACGAGGGCATAGAGTTCGCGAAGGGCAGGTTCGACATCGCGTGGCTGGACCACCACCCGCTCGTCGAGGGGTTCGCAGGCGTTTCGCTGGAGCACTACGTGAACCCGTGGAACTTCGGCGGCGATTCCAATTACACGGCCGGATTCCTTGCGTGCGCGTTCGCGAAGACGCTCGCCGACATAGACCTTAGGGACGTGCAGGAGGCGTCGCTGGCCGGAGATTACAGCCGTTACGCTAGGCCTACCGGGCGGAGCAGGAGGATTGCGGCCATACTGGACCTGGTGACCAGCGACGCGCGCGTGCTGCCATGGCTGAAGGGCGGTCTCGGAGCCGACGACATAGACAGGATACTCTCCGACGAGAAGGAAAGCGGCGAACTCGTCTCGTACGCCGAGGGGCGCATGTCAGACATGCTCGACCTGGCGCTCAACTACGTCAAGGTGCACAAGGCACCTGGGGCGCTCATATACGTGGTTGATTTCGAGACGCTGCGCGGCGACAGCAGGGAGAAGTACCCGCTCCCGGGCAGGTTCGCGAGCAGGCTGCTCGGCAGGATAGAGGAGCTCAACAAAAAGGATTGCGCGCTGCTGCTCCACTTCGGCTACTTCGTCTCCATACGCCTCAGCAAGGCGCTGGCTGAGAGGGCTGGCTTGCTAGAGCTGCTCAACTCGATCAGGCAGGACTACCAGGAATATGTGGACTCCGCGGGAGGCCACAGCACTGCAGCGAGCCTGAAGCTGAAGGGCGACGAGATGAAGAAGGAGATGATAAAGCAGTTGGTCGACAGACTCAAGGAGCGGCTAGGCTGAGCGCCAGCCGCTTCGGATGCGCGCCCTGAGGCGCCTACACTCCGTGGAACCAGAATCCTTTCTCCTTGGTGCTTTTCTTCCCGAACAGTCCCCGCTTCGCGCCCTTTGGGACAGGCTTCTTGCCCATCTGCAGCGCCACGTCAGGGTGCTCCGCCAAATATTCATTCTGGAACTCGTGGAAGTTACTGAGCTTCTTCAGCTCATAGCCCTCCTTCTTCGCCTCGTACTCGGCCTTCATGCCCTTCCACTCATCCATAGTGTACCCCCATGGCGGGTGCTCCCTTATCACGGCCGGGTTGAAGTGGTACTTGTATATCTCGTTGTAGTAGTCGACGTCGCGCTCCGCCACGCTCCTCTCGTTGACGTGCACACCCTCCTTGGCCAGGAACTCGGCCAACGCCTCCCTGCTTGTCTTCGCCTTCCTGTTGTCAGCCGCGCTCTCCGGATTGTATGTTATCCTTATCTTCCTGGCGACGAACTCCACTTTGGCGAAGAGCACCGCCTCCTGGAGCATGAGCCTGTACTGCAGCCTCGCGGCGTGCTCGCTGTCCATCATGTCCTCCTTGCTTATGCCCCCGAAAGTGACTTCCTTGACCATGCGGTACGGCACGTAAAAGCGCTCTCCGTCCTCCTCCACGTATTCGTTGTACTGCTTGCTGTCCTTCTTCTCGCGTTCGAGCTCCTTCTGGTACGTGTACTCGTTTACTTCCTCATCGCGTCTATCCATATAGTCATTCCCCAACAACTATCCGATCAGCAGCCGCCTCCGCAGGCGCAGCCCGATTCCGATCCCGACTTGGATCCGTGGTTGCCACAGGCGCACGATTCTCCGCCCGCGTGGCCGTCACCATTCGCTGCCTCCCCGGCTTCGGCCACAGCCGTATAGCCTGCACCGGCGCTCCTCTCGATGGCAACCATGGGCTTCGCCACTACAGGGGTGGCGGCCTTTGGCATGTTGACAGGCAGGTTGAAGTAGTTGGTCATGTTGACGTACGTACGCTTGTATGCATCGCTCGCCTCCAGCGCCTTTATGTCGCGCTTGTACTTGTCTGCGGCGTAGTTCCAGTTGGAGTGCGACGCCTCCCATTCCTTGCTGGGTATGGCGTACTGCCTCTGCACCTTGTCCCTGAACACCTCCGGGAAGACGTTGAAAGTGCAGAAAGGAAGCACGCGGCCGTCGGGCAGAGAATAGTGTATGTCGCACTTCTCGACGCGCTTGATGTCGTACGTGTACTCGTCCTGGAAGTGCATCATGCCCAGGAAGAGGCTCTTCATCTGGAGGGCGCCCATGCTCGCGAAGTCGTGCTTCAGCAGTATGCTCATGAGCAGCTTGCTGAAGTTCACTGATTTGGGCTGCTTCTCCTTGTCTATGAACTTGTTGAGGCCGTGCAGCGCCCTGATGGCCATAAGCCTGCGCTCCAGTTTGCCCTTGCCCTGCATCTCATTCACAGCGTTCTGCAGGTGCTCTATCAGGCCAGTCGCGTCCATGAAGCGCGTGAGCGGCACTATCCTATTGTCCTTGTCCAGGAATATGTAGCTGCCCGCACCGCAGGCGAAGTGTATCGACAGGTCGTACTTGTACTCGCCGGTCAGCGCCTCTATGAATCTGTTTATGCCGCCGACATACGGAACCGAGAACCAGTCCTCCTTCGTTATCGCCCCGCCAGTCTGCTCCTCTATGAGCTTTATGGCTCCGGGTATCGTTATGCGCTGCTTCTCCCTCAGTCTGGCAGGCATCCTGCCGACAAGCGATACAGGCTGGAAATTCACGGCCCTCACTATGTCTATGTTGTTGAGGGCGAAGTTCACTATGCCCCCGAGCTCGTGGTCGTTTATGGTGCGTATCACGGTAGGCACAAGCACCACGCCTACTCCTGCCTTCCTGGCCGCGTCGAGCGCCATGGGCGCCTCCCAGTGGTTCTTGGGGTTTGCGCGCTTGGTAACGCCGTCGAAGCTCATGTACAGGGTGCTGACGCCAGAGTACCTCAGCTGCTTGAGCATCTCCGGGTGGAGGCCCAGGTTGATGCCTGTTGTGTTGAGCTGTATCTGGTCGAAGCCTGCCTCCTTGGTCATCTGGACTATCTCGTTTATGTCCTCGCGCATTGTGGGCTCGCCGCCCGTTATCTGTATCGCGTTTGCGGGTATTGGCTTCTGGTTCCTAAGCTTTGTCAGCATCTTCTTGAGCTCCGCCTTGGTGGGCTCGTACACAGGCTCGCCCTCCTTCGCGTAGAAGAAGCAGTACCAGCACGAAAGGTGGCACCTGTTGGTTACCACGACGTTCACCAGCCCGCTGTGCGACTTGTGCCTCAGGCACATCGCGCAGTCGAACGGGCAGTTCTCACCCTTGTTTATTACATCAGGGTTGTCGAACCCCCTGCCATAATAGTTGTAGTTGCGCATCTTCATGTACATGTCGTAGTCCTCCCAGTACTTCTCTATGGTCCAGCCGTCCTCGGGGCAGTACTTCCTTATCATTACGTTGTCCCCGTCCCTGTAGAGTATGCCGTCGATTATCAGCTTGCATTCGGGGCACACCGTCTTCGTCTTGTCTATTACAGGCATGGCCTCTATCTCCTGCATCGTCCTGTGGTATGGGGCGAGCAGCGCATCCTGCTTTGCCGACGACAGAGCCGCCGGGCCGGCGACGACGCTAGAGACCGATGCGCCTGATGCAACATTGTTTCCTATGTCCACACATAGCACCTATAACCCTGTTTTGAAATGCCACCTAATTTAAACATTTCGCTGTTCCTGCCGCAGCGCCATACAACACTTCGACGATTGTGCGGCAAGCACGTCTCCATACAACCAAATAGACTACACCTCCTCAGTGGTATGGGCTCTCATTACAATCCAGAAGCTGCCCTCTCACCACGGGACATTGTTCCCTTCGCGGAACAGGCTGCCTGAATGCCTTCGTATATTCCCATGATGATCCTGATGCTATCGGTTTTGGGCTTTTTATCCCTTTCTAGCGAACCGTCCGGGCCCGCGCTCCCTCCACTGCGCCTGCCTGTCGTAGCCCTTGTTTGGCCTGAAGCCGCCCATCGGCTGCGTGCGCCTGGAGCGCACGTCCTGCGGACGCTGCTTTCTGCTTATCCTGGCGAGCTGCCTGTCGAGCTCCTGCCTCAGCTCCTTGCCTATGAACCTCTTGGATATCGCATCTGCCCTGGCGGCTATGCCTATCTTGGCGGCGAAGAGCCTGGCCACCCTGCCCTTGTTCCAGCGCTCCGCGTTCGTCACCTCCTTCAGCTTGAATATGGCGCCGTACTTGGGCGGCCGCGCGCCTGTGCGCAGGTGCCTGAACAGCGCCTTCTCGGCGCCGAGCAACTGTATGGTGCTGGCCGGCATGTTCGCAAGCTTGGAAAGGGAGCCTGCCTTGCTCAGCAGCTCGGCGGCTATCCTGTAGTCCGTTATGAAAGCGACGTTCGGCATGAGCTTGGGCACGTTCTCCTTCATGTAAGCATCTATCTCATTGGCTATCCTGCCGAGCTCGAGCTCCATGGACGCGAGCGCGCTGAGCGCCTTGAACTCCTCAGCACCGGGCTCGGAGCCTATGCTCCTCTGTATGGCCTGCCCGACCTGCTCCGCGCCTTCGCCGAATATATCGCGCAGCTGCTCCTGGCCGGCGTTTTTCTTGTTTGCGCCGAGCCTGACCACGAATTGCGCGAAGCGCTCCTGATTGGCGCTGCTCAGCTCCGGGAAGTATATGCCGTACCACTCCTCGACGCGCTCGTGGACCAGGTTCCTGGACTTGTCTATCTCGCTGTAGGCGTTGAATGCCTGGGCTATCGAGTGCTCGCCCGTTGAGTATGCCTTGCTTACGGCCTCCTTTGCCAATCCAAGAAGGCGCTGCCTTTTCTCCTCTATCGTCTCAGCCAAAAAAGTACCCTTTGGTATATACTGCAATGCAAATATTAAAAGGGTGGCGATTCTATTCAGGGTTGCCCGGCCCGGCCACCTTCCTGCGCCATCCGGCTCCCCATCCTGCGCGTGGCGAACCAATATAGTGCGTATATCACTACAGCGAAGAACACAAAGACAGCTATAAGCAGGTAGGCGTTTGTTATCGCGAGTGCGTAGTAGCCGAAGGCGATGAGCAGCGCGAACCATATCATCGTGCCTGCAACCGAGTATGCGTAGAACTTCCTTATGTTCATGCGTGCGAAGCCGGCCGGAAAGTTTATCAGGCCCCTTATCACAGGCAGCATCCTGGTCACGAAGACGGAGAAGTCCCCATTCCTGGAGAACCATGCGTCGAACGCATCCAGGCTCTCCTGCTTGACGTGGAAGATGCGGAGGTGCTTGTAGACCACCTCCTTGCCCAGATAGTAGGCCATGTAGTAGTCTATGGCCATGCCGATCGCGGCCCCGGCCAGCGCCACAACGAAAGCGAGGAACGGGTTCAGTATACCGCTGGCGGAGAGTATGCCGATCGCTGGCAGCACCACCTCGCTGGGTATGGGCAGCGAGGCAGCCTCGAGCACCATCAGCACAAATATTCCAGCATAGCCGTAGTGCCTCAGCAGCGTGAGCGCAGTAGCCGCGCTAAGGCCTATCAGCGTCGTTAACGCACTCGGAATAGTCACCATGCGAACACCTATACTTCTGCTGACACTCTTTTATACACCACAGCGCCAACAGGAATTGAGCGGTGCTCTATGCGGGTCATAAGGTACAGCGACGTGAACGGCACGCTCAAGCTCGTGCCGGAGCTGTTCGAGGACCTCTACCTGCTTGCCAGGATAATAGGCAGCGGCGACAAGGTCACGTCGAGCAGCACGAGGCGCTTCAGGGCCAGCGAAGGCGACGTGGGCGAGCAGAAGGAAGTGGTGATAGAGCTACTCGTTGAGAAGGCGGAGATAGACAGGAGCGCCCAGAGGCTCAGGGTGACAGGCAAGATAGAGAGTGGAAAACCAGAGGAATACGTAAGGCTGGGCAGCTACCACACGCTCAGCATAGGCGACGGGGACGTCATAACGGTATGGAAGCAGGAGTGGAAGGGCTACGTGCTCAGTATGGTGAAGCAGGCAGTTGCCGATTCGAGGAAGCAGAAGCTGGGCGTGATAGCAATGGACGACGAGAAGGCCAGTTTCGCATATGTGAGGGGCTACGGCATAGACGTCGTTGGCGAGGTGTACAGCAGGCTCAGCAAGCGAATGAAGCAGAAGGACTTTGACAAGGCGCTCTCCGATTATTTCACAGAGATAGCCAAGAAGGCTAACGAGATGCGCGTGGACACAATAGTGTTCGCCGGCCCGGGCTTCACGAAAGACGATTTCGGGAAGTATATTGAGAGCAAGGGCATCGAGTTGAGGAAGAAGACAGCCTACGTCGCGGCCAGCGATGCGGAGCGCTCTGGGATAAGGGAAGTGGTGCAGGGCGAGGCAGTCTCGAAGCTGCTCGAGAGCGCGAAGGTGAAGCGCGAGTTCGACCTGCTCAATGCATTCCTGGCCGGCCTTGGCCTCGGCGCCTCCTTCTTCGGCGTGGATAGAGTGGGGGAGGCGCTGGAACAGTACTTAGCCAGCGGAGTGATCGTCAACGACTCAGCCATAAACGAGAGCAGCGTCAAGGAGGTGCTCGACGCCGCCTACATGCAGAAGGTGGAGATAACAGTATTCAACTCAGATGACGACGCGGGCGTGCAGCTCGCGAACTTCAAGGACATAGCTGCCATAGGCAAGGCGTTCGCGTCACGACGTGCCTCAGGCCAGGTCACGCCACAGAGCCAAAACTAGTAGAGGGCATCACCTTCATGGGAGGATACGCACGCACGCGCGACCATTGTATGAAGGAAGAGTCGCTGCTGCACCCGCTCGTGTACGTCAGGAACCCCAGGTAGCCGGAGGTGTAGTGGGTGGCGTTGGTACTTTGCACAATGTTTGCCGGATCAGTGGCTACGACATAACCGTCCAATGAAGTGAATATCGAGGTCGAGTTCTGCCCCAGCTGGTCTACCGTGGTGTACGGAAAGCTGAGCGAGAGAGTGCCCGAATAGCCAACACTTACGTTTGCACTGCTGCCTGGATCTGTCTTTGACAAAGCGTTAGAGACGTAAATAGACTCCCACGGATAGCCGCTGAGCTGACTGAAATACGAAACATTCGGATACTGCCATGCGCCGTCAGAAGATGACAATCCTGTATTTTTATTCGAATCTATTATAAGCCCCTGCTGCTGCCATCCGCCGCAGTTCTGCGTCCACAAGCTTTCGAATATGTTATTGAGTGAAGGCTCGTTTACGTTCAGCATTATCCTATAGAACCAGTTGGCCTGTTCATTGAGCGTGAGTCCGTTGCTTTGGGCTACTATGATGTTCGAACCGTACGATACAAGCGGCGACAGGGTACTCCCCGCCCAGTTGTTATACCAAGTGAATACGGATCCGCCGTTGTCGTACTGCCCGTAGGTGCTGCTTAGCTGAGGCGCCTCGCCCGTAGGACCAGCTGCCGACATGACGTTGTTGGGCATGAAGTCCATGTAGATCATGGTGTTGCTGCTCGCCCCTATGCCGCTCGGAAGATCCACCCAGACAGTAGTGCTGGATGCAGTGTTCGACGGGCTGGATTCCACCCAGGCCTGCAGGGTAGTGCCCTGTGCGTTGGGAGACGTGGTGAACTCAACGTTGCTCCAGCCTGAATTGATGTAAGAGGAATAGGTGCTGCTGGGCACGCCTATCATCTGCTGGAATGGCGCAGGAGTAGCCAATGTTTGGCTGTTTGTAAGCGTAAGGGGCACGTAGTAGACTGTTGTAGTGTAGGTAGTGGTGGAGACCGTGGAGGAGACAGTAGAGGAGGACACAAGAACAGTGGTCGTGGTAGACGAACTGGAGATGGATACTGAGGTGGAAGAAGGTCCATAGCCCTGCAGCGCAGCCATCTGGAACGACTGCATGCCAGAGCCGCAGGTGTTGGACCACCAGACCTCGAGGCTGTACAGGCCAGGGCTCAAAGATATTGTGTTGGGCCCATACTGCGTGGGCAGCTGCTCCTTCCATGCGCCACTCCCGAAGACATTTTGCCAAACGGTGCCTGGCTGAGCCACCTTGTACAGCACCATCATAGCGCCCCCTGCGAAAACTGAGACGCTGGGGTTGGATGACGCACCAACGTAGAGAGTCGTGGATGCAACAGATAATGTGGAGTTGTAAGAGCCGACGCACGCTACGTTGCCGTTGAACAGCTGTAACACGCTATCCGGGAATGGGAGCGCCTTATGGCCCAGGTAGTTCTGCCCAAGCTGGGCTCCCGATGTGGCGAACGCGTATGTGGCAGAGCCTCCAGTTACATTTGTCACCCAGTCGCCGTTCTGCACCATAGTGTAGTTCATGGGTATGCGCGGATCGGTGGCTATAGAGTTGTAAGGCAGCAGCTGAAGGTATGAAGGACCACGCAGCGCAGCGACACTGAATATAAGCGAATCGGTGCTCGCGGTCCTGGCAACGAAAGAGCCTGAGTACGTTACTTTCTCGTATGCGCAGTTCGCCTGATTGGCGCTGCCAAAGCCAGAGTTGCAGAAGAGCGCGTGAAGCGTGTAGAAGCCATCAATGGGGCCCGTGCCCGTGTAAGCTGCATTGGTCTCTGCGGCGCACGTTGCCCACTGGCCCGGATATAGGAACGTAGGCGTGCAGTTGCCTGTGAATGTATTGCTGCTTATGGTTGCGGAGAAGCTCGTTATGTTTATAGGCACCGGCTGTGAGTTTGCAAGCACCACGGTCAGCACAGAGTAGCCTGAATTCGTGTTGGAATAGAGATTGGCGAAGTTGCACGTCGGGCCCGCAAATGCGGTGCAGGACGTCTGTATGCTAGTTGCCGGCGCCTTGGCTACGAAGAAAAGGACGCTGAACACTATTGCAAGTATGAGGAAGAGAAAACCGTACGTGGTGAGGAACTCGATGGAAGACTGCGAACGCATGCAACTCGCACTGCTATACCCTTGCACCCTTTTTATCCTTATGGGAGCAATTTCAGAGTAAGTGCAGGCTTGCAAAGCATGGGCAGATACGCGAAGGCTCCGAAACGCCTAGGGCAGAATTTCCTGATAAACAGCGCCGTAGCCGCGGCCGAAGCGGAGCACGCGGACGGCAAGCGCGTACTCGAGATAGGGCCTGGCCACGGCGTGCTGACGCGCGAACTGTGCAGGAGGGCCAAGCGTGTTGTCGCTGTGGAGCTCGACAATGACCTGTTCCGCGAACTTAAGGCAAACATGCACGAGGAAAACCTGAAACTGATAAACAAGGACTTTCTGGATGCGGACGAAAGAGAGTTGGAGCTCGGGGATACCGATATAGTCATATCCAACATACCGTACAGCATCTCGAGCAGCGTCATAGACTTCCTGCTGGAGCGCAGACTGCAGGCGGTGCTCTGCCTGCAGAAGGAGTTCGTGGAGCGCATGACGGCCAAGGCGGGAACCAGGGACTACTCCAGGCTCAGCGTCATGTTCCAGCTCTGCTTCTCATACACGAAGCTCATGCGCGTGAGCAGGGGCAGCTTCAGGCCAATCCCGAAGGTGGATTCGGAAGTGATATACGCGAAGCCAAATGATCGATGCGTGAGCGACGAGGAGAAGGGAATAATAAACGCGATAATGCAGCACAAGAAGAAGAAAGTAAGGAACGCCATACTTGATTCTGATCTTTATTTCAGGGGCATCGGCTGCGACACAAAAGCGCTGGTCGATCTTGTTCCGGACAAGGAAGCGAGGGTGTTCAAGCTCGAGCCGGAACGCGTGCTTGCGCTAGCCAGGGATATAATCAAAGGCTGTAGTGGGGCTCCTGCGCCTGCTCGAGTATGATCGCATTGGGCACGCTGGATGCAAACTTCTCTTCGGCTTTCTTTGCGCCCTCCTTGCCAAGCAGCGCCCTGTAGTGCATGGGCGCATACGCCTTTGCCCTTATGCTCTTCGTAGCTGCTATCGCCTCTTCAATGTCCATCGTGTAGTGGCCCCCGATGGGCAGCAGCGCAAGGTCGACGTCAAGCGCTTTCATCTCGGGCACGTTATCGGTGTCCCCGGCCTGATACACCCTCTTGCCGCCCGCGTCTATCACATAGCCTACCCAGCCGTTGGCCTTCGGGTGGAACTCCTTGCTTATGTTGTAGGCAGGCGCAGTCTCGAAGCCTATGCCATCGATGCTGTACCTCTTACCAGGCTCTACTGCGAGCACGTCCCTGCCCTGTATCTTGCCCGCGGTCTCCTTTGGCGCCACGAACTTCGTGCCGGCTGCGGCTATCTTCCTTATGTCAGGCTCGCTAAAATGGTCGAAATGCGTATGCGTTACGAAAATAACGTCGGCCTTGGGCCATTCGCCGCTGATCTTGTATGGGTCTACGTAAACGTTCTTGCCGCCGATGTTGAACAGGAAACCCGCATGCTCTATCCATTTTAGGAAACTCAAATCCATGCAATCGCGTGTCCTGTACATTGAAAATATTTATACGTGCCGCACTGGCTAGTGCTTTTATAAATGCTGAGCTAAATTGGTGTATGAACACGGTAGTCGCAGTGCCGCTCGACGAGGAGCTCGCCTCTTTCATAGGCAAGAAGGGCTCGGTGAATGGCATAACGTTCTACAACAGGAAGACGGACAGGGGTGTGATAACGGCCCTCTTCCCAAGCCAGGACGAGAGCAAACCCTACGCGCTGCCGGAGGCGCTGCTCATGGCCTCGTGTGTGCTCGTCAGCACCAGGAACGTCGACAAGAAATTCGGAGAAGTGCTTATCGCATGCTCGCTCTTGGGCAGGAAGACGCTGTTCACTGATGACAATGACGCGTCTACGCTCGCCAGCGACGCAGGCATAGAGGAGTACAGAACAGTATCGAAGGGCGGCATTTTGGAGGCTCTCGAAACTGGCGCGGAGAACGGGCAGGGCAAGAGGGTGAGGGTAGATATAGACAAGGCATTCCCGGTGAGGGGTATAGGCACTGTGGCGCTTGGCATAGTTACGCAGGGCACTGTCAGGCAGCACGACAAGCTCTTCCACACATCCGGCAGACAGGTGAGCGTGCGCTCGATACAGAGCCAGGACGAGGACATAGCTGCTGCAGGAATGGGCACGCGTGTTGGACTGGCACTCAAAGACATAGAGGACAAGGATGTAGATAAGGGAGATGTGCTTAGCGACAGGCAGATAGCGAAATGCAGCAGGATTGTCATTTCATTCAGGCAGAGCGGCATAACAAAGGAACAGATTGCCGAAGGCAATGTGTATGGGGTGGCGGCCGGCTTCTCATACTCAGAATGCGTTGTAAAGAAGGCGAGTGGGCAGGAGCTTGAGCTGGAACTGAAATCACAGTTCGTGGCAGAGACGGGCGACGCACTGCTTCTCGCCAGGAAGCAGGCGCCCAGGATCTTCGCCTCGGGCAGTATACTTAGGTGTAGCACATGAGCGTAGCATTGATGCGAGATACAGAGAACAGGGAGGTGAGCACGCTTGCGATAGCGTGCATGGACTGGAGACTCAATGGAGTGATGGACAAGCGCAACGATGGCGCCACAGCCTTCCTCAGGGGCGCAGGATCCTCACAGGACCTTCTCGGGTCACTCAAGAAAATCACTAGGGAACACCCCGAACTGAAGCACATAGAGGTGATCACGCACAGCGACTGCGGCGCTGCGGGAGTCATATACAAGGCAAAGTACGATTACGAAAACTATGCGGCCATAGGCATGAGCCAATCGGTGTGGAGGCGTATAGTGGATAAGTTTGACGAGAAGAAGTTCAAGGACAAGGAAGAAGTAGCACTCGAGAACGGGACGGCGCTCGAAAAAAGAATAGTCCACAACGTATGGAGATGGAGCGACGCTGATGTTGCGATGAAACACGTAGACCTCAGCAGGGTCGAAGTGCCCCAGGACGGCGGCAAGCACACGCTTGTCCTGATGAAGCCCTCCACTCAGAAGTACTCTGAAACGATAGAAGCGTGGGGCCTCGAAGAGACCGGCGCCTACGTGGTGCAGGCGGAAAGCCTGCTGGACATGCTCCCCGACATAGAACTTGCCTCAAGGGCGTTACACATAGACAAGGTGTTTGCAGAAGCTGGGCACAACGGATTCAGACAAAAAGAGCTTGCTTCCATCAGGAGAAGGTTGGGAGTAAGTGCAACCTGCCTCGTGTAGCTGGCGCAGGCGCAAACCTGCTATCATCGCCGGCGCTAGCATTTCTTTTGCTAGGATCAAAGAATATTTTCAAACAGCCCACGTTTAGCTCAGACGATGCATTCCAGAACTACACCTTTCCTGCAGATTACTTCCTGCGGCTAGATTTGCAGGCATTTATTTCGCCCGTGTCTGGAGGTGAAAGCCGCCTGCCCTCCATCATTAGCCTATATATGCCTGCATAAAGGGACTGCGTTTGATAACCCATCAGAAGATCTTTCTTTTTTCCAAACAAGTCTTCCATGGCACCATCATTATTTCTTGTGCCTTTCGGGATATTTAAACATATCTTAAGATCATAAAATAACCATGATTACTGTCATTTTGAACTGGCTTCCATGCCTTTTTGCTTCATTTCCTCTTCATCAGCTTAACGCGCACCCCGACAAGCGCTGTTGCACTCCAAAACGACCCAGCTCCGCTTGCATCCACAACGAAAGGCGCAGAGCTGC
>DAHVUT010000025.1 GCA_027328425.1 Microcaldota archaeon
AGAAAATGGCAGACAGGGACAGCGCCCTGCTAGGAGCGCTGTTTGCGTAACTAGTCTGGCAGCCTCTCTATTATGCCATTCATCTCAGCATAGTGCTTCTTGATTATGGCCTCGGCCCTCGGGCCCAGCATCTTCTCGGTATTGACCTTACAGAGTTCCATCGCCGCTCGCAGCCCTTCCTTGCTCGGGTTGTTGACGTCCACATTGCACTTTCTGAAAGCGTCACTCACGAACACCTTCACCCTCGCCTTGAGCTCGCCCTCCGGCACCTTCTGGTCCAGGGCCTCGTTAATCTCCCTGTTTGCGCTCTCGAAGCAGGTCATCAGCCTATCCATCGCGACCCTCGAATCAATTGTTTCCACAATGTCACTCCTGGTGTTCTTTATAACAGCGTTATAATACCCTGAAATTTAAAAATGCATGCGCAGGCTCAACGTGCTAGGCAGCAAGGCCTGGTATGCGTGCAGAGCAGCCATAAGCCTAGAGTAATCGAGCCACACTCCATTTATGTAGCCCATCTCAGCTGTGAAGTACGCCAGATAGAACACTATGACGAGCACGAAGACTGCAAGCACCAGGCCGTAGAAGGACGCTCAACCACCCGCGGCAACACAGACGTACTGCGAAACATTCTCTTGCATCAGGCGTATCTCGCCGCACGTAGAATTTGCCGGACCGCTGGCGCTTATCTGCAGGGTACCGACATGCAGCACCGCCCCGTATTCGCTCAGCAGCGAAGAAAGGCATCCGGAACTCAGGGAAGGCAGGCTTGCTCCCAGGCACGCGTTCGCTGTCGCGTTGCGTGCAAATACATTCAATACATCATAGGCAGCCGCATGATCGTGGAGCAGCCCGGTGCCCGATGCGTATGCCGAATTGGCGCCGTTGAGCTGTGCATACGCGAACGACACAGTCGATGCGACGAGCGCCAGGGACACGAGCGCCTCTATGGTGGCGAACTGGGCCTTCATGTGCTATCCCCTTACACTTACCTCGGAGCCCAGGTAATAGAGCGTCTCGTTGGCTCCGGAGAAACTCGGGCCGAGGGTGATGTTTATCACATACATGAAGGGCGACGATGCGGCGCATGCATACTCCCGTCCGTGCACAGCACAGCCTGTTTGCTGCGTGCCGCCCCTCACCAGAGCGTACTCTGTGCTGTTGAAATACGCCACTGCCTGCTCTATGCTTGCCTGGGTGCCCTGACCTGCGCTTGTGCCATTGTAGAACTTGAGCAGCGGATACAGCACGTTCCTAGCCTGGATGTAGCCTGCATATGCTGTCCAGTTCGCCAGGGACTGTGTAGTGTTGCTTGCCAGCACGGCGGCGCTGGCCGCAGCTTGCGCGCTGCTAACGCCGACCACCTCAGCACTCCCCACGGGAGAGCCAGCAAGGAACACCGTCGCGTTGCTGGAGTTACTGCTGAGCCGCGCCAGCATTTGGCCGTAGGGCGTGGACAGTTCCAGGGTAAAGCCGTAGGCATAGCCCCTGCTCCCGTTCGTCTCGAGCACATAGTAGCTGGAGTTGTGCGGCACTATGCAGAAGGCGCCGTCCTGCGCCTGGCAACCGTAGCCAGAGAAGTAGTACCACGCGTCGTTGGTGCCGCACTGGCCCGATATGTTGAATGGGTGCCCGAAGAAGCCTAGATACACACAGTGGCTGAACTGCGTCATGTTGACCAGATAGGAGGGCGAGCCCAGCCCGTACTTCATGTATTCGCTTCTGTTGGATATTTGCACAGCATACGCCTGCTGCATAGCATTGGGCTGCTGGGTTCCAGGCGCGCCGAGCAGGTTCAGGAAGCCAGAAAGAGGGGCGTAGTACTGGCCGGCCGCGGTGCCGTTGGCTAGGGACGAAAGCGCATCGTCCTGCGTTAAAATGCTGTGCGAATAGAAAGTGACTACAAACAGGCACATCGCCGCCACTGCACTGCCTATCAACAGGAACTCCAGGCTAGCCTGCGCTCTCATTAGATACCACCAGGAGGTAAGGCACCCCTGAAACTGTCACTATCCTGCACGCCTGCGGGCCGCTGGCGCAGGAGCCACTGCCCAGCGGGTACAAACCGAACACCAGCCCAGTGTTGATGGCTGCTCCGGAAACGATGCTTTCAGCAGAGGTTAGATTGACTGCGTTGCCATCGACTGCAACCACAACGACCTGCGAATGCACTAATGCGCTTAATTGGCCGTATTGCGAGACGGCCAGATGCAGCACGCTGTCCTGGGAGGAGTAGACGCTTGAGAAAAGGAGCAACGCAGCCACGCCGAGTATCGGCAGCGCCACCATCAAGTCGAGCGATACCAGGAACAGTTTTGCCACCGCTTCACCACACCAGTGCCGCAATCCCCGACGCCTCCGTTACCTGCTTTATCGCTGTATACGTGCGCAGAGTGAATGCATGCGCTCCGGCAAGCATGGAAACGAGCGCAAGCGCGGCAAGGAGGGCGATGACCATCCCCACGAGCAGCTCTACGCCTATCTGCATCCTTGCCATGCGAAAACCAATGTGGGCGGCTCGCGCCGCCCCTGCTTCTGAGTGATTGCCGGTCTTCCCGGCATGATTATTCCACGCTAAAAGAATATATACTTTACTATAAGATAGCACCATACATATAAATACTTTTACTTAGATAAACATTCAGGTAAGAGCGCAGGTCTAAGCGCTATACAAATTTGACGTGGCTCACGCCACCGGTTAACGTCGCTTCTGCTTCTGGGTGATAAGATGAGTGGTAGCGCAAGCAATGGGACTGGAAGGAATGGCAGGCAGCTCAGGAAGGAACTTGAGGTGCGTCTGGCGTGCAGGCTCAATGGCCTATACGCTAACGGAGGCAGCTACGCTGAGAAGCGCAGCGTCGTAGACGCGCTTGAGGACCTGATGGGGCGCAAGAGCACGAAGCACGTGGTAGCTTACCTGGAGATGTGCGGAGTGCTGGACGCCGGCGAGGCAGGGCATTTCCTAGGCCCTGGAGCCGAGCGAAATGCCATCGAGGAGGCAACTGGCCTCCTCTTCCGGTCCATCCTGCGCTACGCCATAAAGGCATGGCGCCTGGCGGGATTGGCGCATGGGCGCCTCCTTGGCCGCGTCTGTAGCACACCGTTGCAGCCCCAGCACACGGTTCAACGCCTCGCCATCAAGCATCCTTACGGTGCTCCCGCGCAGATGCCCAGCTTCAATTATGCCCTCATAAGATACGGCGAACGGCACATGATAAATGCGGAGGAAGCCCGCGTGCTTTAGCCGTGGGAGGATGCCACAAATAAATTGCCTTTGAGTGACACAAAACAAGTAATAAAGCACGATCCCTAGAGTAAGCATGCTCAAGATTGGCTACCATGTATCAGTGGCAGGGGGCGTGAGCTTCGCATTCGACAGGGCGCAGGAGCTCGGCTGCACGTGCATGCAGCTCTTCCTGAGCAACCCCAGGGGCTGGGAGATGAAAGAAACAGAAGACGCGGAAGTCTGCGCTTTCAGGTCGAAACACAACAGAACTGGAATAGAACCTGTGGCGCACATGCCATATCTGCCCAACGTGGCGTCCCCGCGCAAGAGCGTGTACAGCCGCTCGGTTCTGGCGCTCCGCGAAACTGCAGAGAGGTGCGAACTGCTGGGTGTGCGGAAGCTCGTAGCGCACATGGGCAGCCACCTCGGCGAAGGCAAACAGGAGGGCATGAAGCGGGCCGCGGAAGCTATAGCCTGGGCGTGCAGCAAAACAGAAAAGGTAGCGCTTCTGCTCGAGAACGAGGCAGGGCAGCAAAATAGCATGGGCTCAAGCGTCGAGGACCTACTGCAGCTCAGGGAGCTCTCCGGAATCGACAACGTCGGCTTCTGCCTCGATACCTGCCATCTCTTCGCAGCCGGCTACGACATACGCGACCCCGAAGTCACGGATGACATATTCAGGAGCATAGGTCTTGAGCACGTGGGCGCAGTGCACATGAACGACGCAAAGCATGGGCTCGGCTCGCACCTGGACAGGCATGAGAACATAGGCTTCGGGCACATAGGCGCGAATGGGTTCAAGAGCTTCTTCTGCAACGACGACATAAGGTCAAAGCCGGTGGTGCTCGAGACGCCGGGCATGCACGCCGGTGCGCGGGAGCTCGCGCTCGCGAGGAAGCTGGTGCAGGGAAATGGCAAAAGGGGCTAACGCTTTGGGGCCGCAGCCTCTCTGACGAGTGCCGCAAAAAGCGGAGCCGGTCTCTCCAGCCTTGACTTCAGCTCGGGGTGCGCCTGCGTGCCTATGCCGAATGAATCGCGCCATTCCGTGCTCTCCACAAGCGTGCCGTCCAGCGTTGTGGCGCTTATGACGAGGCCCTTCCGTTGCATAAGGCCCCTGTACCTGTTGTTGAACTCATAGCGGTGCCTGTGCCTCTCGTGCACCACGCTGGCCTTGTAGGCGCTGCGCATTATGGTGTTGCTCTTCACCTTCGCCGCCCAGTCTCCGAGCCTCATCGTGCCTCCTTTCTTCCTTATGCCGCGCTGCTCCTCCATCAGTGCTATCACCTTGTGCTTCGCGCCGGGCTCGAACTCGGAGGAGTTGGCGTCCTTCAGCCCGCAGACATCGCGCGCATACTCTACGACCATGAGCTGCATGCCAAGGCAGAGACCCAGATACGGCACACGGTGCTCCCTTGCGTACCTTATGGCGGTTATCATGCCCTCGATGCCTCTCTTGCCGAACCCGCCGGGCACTATCAGCGCGTCGGCGGCGCCGAGCAGCTCATCAGGGCTGTGCTTGCCGTTCTCGAGCTCCTCCGACTCTATCCATTCCACTTCCAGCCTGACGTTGTTGAGGGCGCACGCATGCACGAGCGCCTCCTTCACACTTACATAGGAGTCCTTGAGGTACACATACTTGCCTACTATAGCTACACTCACTTTCTTCTCCTGGCCATCTATCCTGGCGACGAGCGACTTCCAAGTATCGAGCTGCTTCGCGTTCGGTCTGCTCTGAGGCATTCCGAGCCTCTCGAGCAGCATCGTGTCAAGATGCTGGTCCATGAAATGCAGCGGGAGCGCGTACACAGTATGCTGCGTGGAGTCGTCTATGATGTGCTCCTTGGGCATGCCTGCATAGAGCGCCAGTTTCTGCAGTGTGCGTTCCTCCATAGGCTTTTCAGACCTGCACACCAGGAAATCGGGCTTTATGCCGAGCTGCATCAGGCCCCTTATGCCGAGCTGCGCCGGCTTCGTCTTCTGCTCGCCGACTGCGTCGACCACTGGCACGTAAGTGAGATTTATGAACGCCACAGTATGCATGGAGGCCATCTGCCTCATTGCCTCTATGAAGTAGCCATTCTCTAGGTCGCCGACCGTGCCGCCCACCTCTATCACGAGCGCGTCGGCCCGCTTCTTCTTTGCGGCCTCGTCGACCATGCATATTATCTCGTTAGTGAGATGGGGTATCATCTGCACGTCCTCGCCCAGGTACTCGCCCCGCCTCTCCTTCTCTATTATGCGTGAGAAGAGCTTGCCGCCCGTTATCGAGGACACGTTAGTGAGATCCTTGTTCATGAAACGCTCGTACATGCCGAAGTCCATGTCCACCTCGCTCTTGTCGTCCAGCACGAACACTTCACCGTGCCTGAACGGGTTCATCGTGCCGCAATCGTAGTTCAGATATCCGTCAAATTTCAGGGGAACGGCATTATACCCGCGGAGCTGCAGCATCTTGAGGAGAGAGGCGGTGATGCCTCCCTTGCCCATGCCGCTCATGAGCGAGCCCATCACCACAACATACTTCGTTTGCATACGCTATTCTGCGCGAACA
>DAHVUT010000026.1 GCA_027328425.1 Microcaldota archaeon
AAGAGCGCCCCGGCCCTGGTGCCCAGGACGTGGTACGGGATGCCTGCATACTCGAAGGACGGCAGCGTGCTGTGCTGGTACCAGGGTGCGTACAAGTTCAAGACAAGATACGGGTTTGTAGGCTTCAGCGACAAAGCAAAACTCGATGAAGGAAACATGTGGCCCATCTCCTTTGCGCTGAAGAAACTGACGGGCGCCGAAGAGGCGAAGATTGCGGCGCTTGTCAGGAAAGCATTGAACTGAGGCCCGCTTCCCCGCCCAGCGCAAACGCCCCGAAAATGCAAGTGTTGCATTTTAAAACATAGCGCCCAATAGGAATATGCAACGGGGAAAACGGCAGCTGGAGATGGATTCTGCCTTTGACGAGCACAGGAACATCAGCCTCAAGCTTGCCGATTACGACGAGATCTTCTCGGTCTTCGACCCTAGGCCACATTCGGAGAGGGCGCTGTCCGTGGACTTTCTCGACGAGGCCAAGCGCGCAAGCATAGACAAACCCACCGGCCGGATAGAGGTGAGGCTTCTTGTGCCGAAGAGGCTCAGGGACCTGGAGGAAGAGCGGACGATAAAAAGGAGACTGAGGAACCACTTCGAGAAGCATTCCGGTGTGCTCAAGAAGAAGCGCCGGGCCACGATGCGCAGTGGATCGGCTTTCTTCATATCAGGTGTGCTGATAATGCTGCTCACCGCGTTCATACTCTATGTGTATAAAGGCAACGACATAGCGGCAAACTTTCTGTTGATACTCTTCGAGCCGGCGGGCTGGTTCCTGTTCTGGGAGGGCCTGGACATGCTGCTCTTCGAGGCAAAGAAGACGGACCCCGAGCTGGAGTTCAACAAGAAGCTTGCCAACGCGCACATAAACTTCCAGTCGTACTGAAACGCAGACATGCTGCTAGATGCTGAGCAGCTGCCTGAGCTCCTTTATCTCCTTCTTCCTTATTTCGTTCCTCCCAGGGTAGGCGAAATGCAACAGCCTGCTGCTGTACCTGGGCAGCACGTGTATGTGGAAGTGGTGCACGCTGCTCACGCCTCCTATGTTGACCCCTATGTCCATCCCGAAGCATTTCAGCTTCCTCATCTCCAGCCGCCCGAACTTCCTCGCGACCCTGAACATGTGCGAGATGGTGGCGTCGGGGGCCGAGAGCATGTCCTTGTAATGCCTCTTCGAGACAACTAGCAAATGCCCCCTCTCCACAGGGAGCTTGTTTATCAGGACGCCGCACACCCTGTCTGCGTAGATCATCCTAGAAACTTCTCCCTGCGGCATCGTGCAGAATACGCACTTTCGCATAGCCGACCCGTTTGGACTAGGCACACGCTGCTTATTAACACATAAGGACGGCCACAGCAACATACTGCGGCTTTGTTTAATAAGTCAAAATCTGTTTAAAAAGTCATATTTTTGATAACCGAAAGTGTTTAAAAATCAGGATTTTTAAACAAAGCCCCTTGGCCTTAAGGGCTTAATTATCTGGTCAGGCGACACCATTCCCTGCGATAGTTCCTTAGCCTTGAGGGTAGCCAATATATTCTCGACTATCTCCCTTGCCGCATCCATATTGTGTTCCGTCTTCTTAAGCATCGGTACAGGCTGCATCACCTGCATTGGCAGGGGCACCGGTGGCATCAAGACTGCGGGAATCATTTCTATGTCAATATCGAAATATACCTTCCGATCAAAATCAAGACCATACTGCTTTTCTATATAATCAATGCTCCTGATACCCATGTACTTCAGCAGTTCGTCCTCCTCTTCAACAAGCCTCTCGAATTCTTTGATAAGGCTTGCGTAAACTCTGCTGCGCCTTTCGGCCTTTTCCTTGTTTCCCTTCGTGCTTTCGTTTTCAGCCTTCAGCGGCACGGACAAACCGCGCCTGTAGACCTTCTCGATGGGATCCTTCATGCTGCCAATGGCATGCACCACACGGTCACTGCAGCGCCTTCCCATAACCTTGTCCATCTCTTTCTCAAGCCCAAGTATGTTCATTACGTCAGATGCCTTGCTCTTATCTGCTTCCTTCGTCGAGATTGCCATGATCCATAGGCTCATCGGTAGTATAAATACTTTATTGCGTAATTTGCCAATCGCCAGCACTTTAAAAAACTATCTGCCATCGGGGCTTTGTCTGACACGTTTAATTGTAACACTCATTAACAGTTGTTGGTTTAAAGCTGAGATATTCAGAAAGTAAAATGTTTAATAAGTCGGTAGACTGTTTAAGAAGTGTCACTATTTAAACAAAGTCGCATCCCGTTTGGCGCGGAAAAATTAATATGCGCAGACGCGTACTTCGGGGTTGGCCGGCTACTTCCCGCCACCACCCAGGATCTCCTTCTGAACCCTCCTAAGCGAGGCGTCGCTCGCCCTAGGGCCTAGCAGCGTGGTGATATAGCCCTTGTACCTGGACATGTACACCCTTTCGTGCTCATACGTTATCGTCTCCTTCCCACTTACACCAGCCGTAGGATAGAGCTTGGCATGAAGATGGGCCACACCGGTGCCCTCAAACACCAGGTTGACCCTCTGCACATCCAGTCGTCTTCTGATAATGTTCGACACCTTCTTCGCGGCCACAATGAAATTCATGAGTTCCTTGTCACCAAGCTCTGAGAATATGCTGCCGGCGTGCCTTTTCGGTATCAGCACTGCCTGCCCCCTTGTATTGGGAAATATGTCAAGGAAAGCAAGGTAGTCCCTGCCCTCGTATATCTTGTACGCCTGGATTTCGCCCCTGGCGATGCCGCAGAAGATGCAGCCTTTCCGTTGCATAACGCGTACTTGCGCACATGCGCTTTTAATGGTTGCGCATGCGGCCGTGCAGCCGTTTCAGGAGTGCGGGGCTGCATAAGGTATATAAAGGTTCCATGGGCATAGCCTAATTTATAACAGGGTTATAGCGTATGTCCAGCAAGTACGAAGTTACGGCGGAAGGATATGTGCCTGCGGCGCGCTCCATAATAGCGCATACGCTGATAGAGAAGTACCACAAAAGCGAGGTTGAGGTTGCCAAACACATGGGCGTTGCGCAAGCGGCCGTAAGCAAGTACATGACGGGCAAGTACTCTGAGAGGCTGAAGCGCAAGATGGAGGAGCTCAACGCAAAGATAGGCGAGAACAGGCAGCTGTTCGATTTCTACATAAAGAACGTCGCCAGCGGCGATGACGAGCACGCGAACGCGTGCGTCTGCGCGCTCTGCGGCATGGCCAACGGTTTCTCGTGCTCGTTCTCCAGAGCGCTGGCTGCAAAAGCGGCGCAGGCAGGCGCCAAATAATGATTGCATGACGGGTTCGGAGAGCCTCATGACAGAGGCAGACTATAAGGAACGTTACGGATTCGTTACCGATGCGGAGTACGTTGAGTTCGACAAGGGCCTTTCCGAGGAAACGGTGAGGAAGATATCGAAGCTGAAGGGTGAGCCCGAGTGGGTGCTGGAGAAGAGGCTGCTCGGCTACAGTGTATTTGAGAGCAAGCCAACGCCGAAGTGGGGCGCCGACCTGGGCGACATAGACTACAACGACATATACTACTACAACAACCCAAAAACAAAGGAGGGCACGAAGTGGGAGGATGTGCCGGAAGAGATAAAACAAACATTTGATAAGCTGGGGGTACCCGAAGCGGAGAGGAAGTTCTTTGCCGGGGCCGAGGCTCAGTTCGATTCAGGCGTTGTCTACTCACACATCAACGAGGAGCTGGAGAAGCTTGGCGTGATATTCACTGACACGGACACGGCCGTGAAGAAGCACCCTGAGCTCGTGAAGAAGTACTTCGGCACGGTCATACCGCCTACGGATAACAAGTTCGCAGCGCTCAACTCGGCCGTATGGAGCGGCGGCAGCTTCATCTATGTGCCAAAGGGGGTCAAGGTTCCGATGCCGCTCAACGCATACTTCAGGATAAATGCAGAGCGTTCGGGTCAGTTCGAAAGGACACTTATCATCGCAGACGAGGGGGCGGAGGTGGTCTATTTGGAGGGTTGCACGGCCGCGATGTACTCCGCCAACTCTCTGCATGCCGCTGTTGTGGAGATAGTAGTGCACAAGAATGCAAAGGTGCAGTACGTCACTATACAGAACTGGGCAAAGAACATCTACAATCTTGTTACGCAGCGCGCATACGTCTATGAGAATGCGCACATGTCTTGGATCGATGCAAACATAGGCAGCAAGACAAACATGAAGTACCCCTCCATATACCTGAGGGGGAGGAACTCGCAGGGCGAGATACTCTCGATAGCGCTGGCTTCCGACGGGCAGGTGCAGGATTCCGGGGGCAAGGTCTACCATATCGCACCGAACACCGCCTCGAAGATAGTATCGAAGAGCATATCCAAGGGAAGCGGGCTGACTACATTCAGAGGCCTGGTGCACATAGGCAAGGAAGCTGAGAACGCCAAGGTGAACACAACATGCAACGCGCTGCTGCTCGATGGCGACGCTAAAACAAACACTTACCCGTATGCAGACATACAGCGCAACGACGCGCTGCTGAGCCACGAGGCTAAGGTAGGCAAGATAAGCGAGGACGACGTGTTTTACCTCATGTCCAGGGGCATACCGGAGGGCGACGCCATAGCGATGATAATATTGGGCTTCCTCAACGACCTGACCAAGGTGCTGCCGATGGAGTATTCGCTGGAGTTGAAGAGACTGATAAAACTCGACATGGCAGGTTCGGTGGGCTGAGGGCGATCGCTTGAACGATAACGAGATGCTAGTGGAGCGGGCTGTTGCAGGATTCGCAAGACTGCCTTTCGACAAGGGCGAGCTCTACAAGAGGTACAGCACCGAAATTAAATTCTCCGGCGCAGCCAACCGCGAGACAGACAGCGTGGAGGAGATCATGAAAAGCATCATGAGCTCGGCAGGAATGAAATTCGACCTCCACAGCACAGACGGGGGGATAAGCACGGGCAGCAGCATCGTAAGCACATCGGAGATTGCGGCTGCGGGCGCAACGCCGGCAGGGGGCGCTTCATTCGAGGATAGCCTCTACGGCTACATGAGGAGCGTCGGCTACAGCATAGTAGAGATCGACGTGCCTGAAGGCGCGGCTGCGAAGCTGAACTTCCTCCTGCTCAACGAGAACACAAAAGCGCAGCCTGTAATAGTGGCAAACGTAGGGAAAAACGCAAGCCTGGGGCTCTTCGAGTGGATAGGCTCCACCGATGGTGCGACGGCCACGCGGACAGCTATCAATGTAATCAACTCGGGCCCCGGCTCCAGCGCCGAGATAAGCACACTCCACAACGAGTCGGATTTGTGCGACGTTGGCGTGCTCAACAGCATAACGGCCCATGAGAACGCATCCGTCCGGCTCAACTGCGTCTACAACGGCGGCAAGAGCACAAAGTCGAGCACGATGGCGAACGCCGAGGGGCGGGAAAGCAGGATAGCGGTGAACGAGATAGTTCTAGGCAACGGTTCGCAGTCCTTCGACCTCGGCACATATACGCTCAACGCAGGAACAAGGACCGACACTACACTGATGAGCGGCGCGGTGCTCAAAGACAAAGCGCTCTGCACACTCAAAGGATACGCTAAAGTGGCGAGCGGAGCGGACGGCTCCCACACATACGTGGAGGAAAAAGGATTGGTCATGGACAGCGGAGCACGGATGAGGCCGCTGCCCGACATGAGCATAGACTGCAAAAACGTGGCGTTCGCGTCGCACAGTGCGTCCGCGGCCCCTATAGACGCGGAGAAGCTCTTCTACCTGATGAGCAGGGGCATCGAAGAGGCGCGGGCGAAGCGATCGTTCGTGGCAAGCTTCCTGTCCAAGTACCTCGCAAGCATAGCCAACGACACTGTCAAAGAGATAGCTATATCTGCGCTCCTTGACAAGCTTGATAATGGCAGGCACGCAGTCGTGCCGCAGATAAGCCCGCAGAACCTGTGGATAGTGCCAGGTGCGAAGTGATGCTATGAAAATTGAGATAAAGGACCTGCATGTGGAAGTCGAAGGCAACGAGGTGGTAAAGGGGATAAGCATCGCCATAGAGGAGGGCGAGTTCCACGTGCTGATGGGACCGAACGGTTCGGGGAAGACTACGCTGTCGAGGACGATACTCGGGCATCCCGGGGCCAAGGTCACGGGGGGCGACATACTGGCCGACGGGAAGAGCATACTGAAGCTCGGCGCTGACAAACGGGCGAAGCTCGGCCTCTTCCTCACTTTCCAGAACCCGGTCGAGATAGAGGGACTCGGCCTGATGAACTTCCTCAATACGGCCAACGCTTCACTGAAGGAAAAGGGCTCGTTCAGGGAGTTCATGACTGACGTGAAGGACACAGCGAGAGAGCTTGACCTGAAAGACGACCTCATGGGGAGGTCCCTCAACTATGGATTCTCGGGTGGGGAGAAGAAGAAGGTGGAGGTGCTGCAGCTCAGGCTCCTCAAGCCCAGGATAGCTATACTCGACGAACCCGACTCTGGGCTGGACGTAGATGCGGTGAGGATAGTTGCAGAAAACATAAACAAATTCAGGCAGGAGACTGGCGCTGGCATCTTGCTGATAACGCACTACAGCAGGATATTGAACTACATGAAGCCCGAGTACGTACACGTCATGGTCAACGGGAAGATAGTCGAGGAAGGCGGCAAGGACCTTGTGGAGAAGATAGAGAAGGAGGGCTACAAGTACTAGGCGAAAGGCATGGAGTTTGACGTGGAGAAGGTAAGGAAGGATTTCCCAATACTCGCTACGCAGATGAACGGTAAGCGTCTCATTTATCTCGACAGCGCCGCAACCTCGCAGAAGCCCAGGCAGGTTATAAACGCGGTGGCGAGGCACTACAGGAAGCGCAACGCCAACATACACCGCGGGATATACAAGCTGTCCGAAGAAGCGACTGAGGAGTACACCAAATCAAAGGATGCGGTGGCCAGGTTCATACACGCGAAGGGCTACAGGAACATAGTCTATTTCAGGAGCACCACCGAGGCCATAAATGCGGTGGCTAGGGCGTGGGGCGACGCCAATGTGGGCAGCGGGGACCACGTGCTCATAACCGAGATGGAGCACCACAGCAACATCGTGCCCTGGCAGATGCTGGCAAAAAGGAAGGGGGCCCACCTCGACTATGTCAAGCTGAAGGACAGGAGCGAGCTTGACATGGAGGATTACAAGAGCAAGCTGGCGCTCAAGCCGAAGATGGTGGCTGTAACTCACGTGTCAAACGTCCTGGGAACTATAAACGGCGTGAATGAGATAACAAGGATGGCGCACGAAACAGGAGCAAGCGTGCTCATTGACGGCGCCCAGTCGGTGCCTCACATGCCCGTGGGCGTTTCGGGCATGGATGCTGACTTCGTTGCGTTCTCTGGTCATAAGATGCTGGGGCCCAGCGGCATAGGGGTGCTGTACGGGAAGGAGGATGTTTTAGAAACGATGGAGCCCTTCCACGGTGGCGGCGACATGATAAGGAGCGTCGACTTCCAGGAATCCACGTGGAATGAGCTGCCGTGGAAATTCGAGGCGGGCACGCAGAACATGGAGGGCGCTGCCGGCCTCGCCGCTGCCGTCAAGTACCTGAAGAAGCTCGGAATGGAGAACGTGAGGGCGCACGAGAAAGCGCTGACGCTCTACGCGCTTGATAAGCTGAAAGATGCCGGTGTTACAGTGTACGGCCCCGGCAATGAGGAGATAGACAGGCGGGGTAGCGTGATTTCATTCTCGATGAAGGGTGCGCACGCACACGACATAGCGCAGGTTCTTGATAGCGAAGGTATCGCTGTGAGGTCAGGGCACCACTGCGCGATGCCGCTTGTAACTAAAGTGCTGAACGAGCCTGCTGTACCGAGGATGAGTTTCTACATATATAACACGCAGGTGGAAATCGATGCGGCCGTTGCCGCGCTTGGAAAGGTCAGGGAGGTACTGAAGAGAGGCGCGTGATTGGTTTCTTGAAGTGCTTGGATCCAAAACCAAGGTTACAGCCTCACAGCAGCCTAGTAAGGATCACAGCAAAGAAGACAAATGCAAGATACGGAGAGGAAAACTTGAAGAGTGGCCAGGCAACGGACTGGTTTGCGGCAACCCTGTAGCTAAGATAGAGTATCAGCAGAAGAGGTATTAGGATCATGGCGAGGTAATATGCGCCCAGAAAAAGTGCCAAAGAGAGCGAAACAAGCGACATAAGGATGTTGAAAAACACTATCGCCATCGTGCCTTTTCGCGGTGTCTCGACGGCGCTAAACATGGGCACGCCCGCCCTCCTGTATTCTTTCCTGAATCTCAATGCAAGCGACCATATGTGGCCCGGTATCCAGAGAAGCACGAGCATGCCTAGGATAATCCCGGGAATCGTGATTGTGCCGGCAGCGGCTGCCACTCCGGCCCAGACGCAAAAGCTGCCTGCAAATCCGCCTATCAGGACTGCAAACCTGCTCCTTCTCTTGAACACTGCGGTGTACACCAGCACATAGAAGACAACACCAAGCGCAATCATGAGCGATGTGAGCCAGTTTGCCAGGCCTCCCGCCACGATGCCTAACGACACGAGAGTCACGCCCCACGCGGTGCCGGTAAGCGGGCTTACAGCACCACTTACGCTCGCCCTGCTCGCTGTCCTTCTCATTTTCCCATCTATGTCTACCTCAAGCATCTTGTTCAGGAGCTCGGCGCCCATGCTGCTCGCGAGGACAGCCACCAAAACCGAAACAAGGGGAAGCAGAACGAACCCGTTCCAGCTGCTGCGCGCTATTCCAAATCCCGCCAAAGCAGAGAGAACAAGGAGCGCGACTATCCTTGGCTGCGCAAGGCTGAGATAATCATACAATCTTGCCATCTAGAATGACCTTATGGGTTGTCTAATGGAAAGGAACCTGTATAAACTTTCACAATACTAGGAAACCGCCGCTCTTTGAGCGAACCTGTGATCAACACGATATTGACTGGGCGCAAGCTTATAGCGTTCGCCATAGTATGGGACGTAATCTTCACTGCAGCAGTGCCTTTCATGAACCTCGGATACAGCGTAAACTCTGCAAATCTCAACTATGCGTCAATGGGCTACAGGGCGGTAATGTACCTTCACGGGCTTCTTGTCGCGTACGTTGCCACGCTTGCACTCATAGTCTGTGAACTCTTCACAATAAACGGACGAAGCATGCAGGGGCATGCAAGGGCGGTGATAAGATACAGCGCCCTCTTCGGGGTGCTGCTGGGAGGAATAGGCGGCATAGTGAACTTTGGCTACATAAACGCTTCCGGAATCGGCATAATCAACGACATGCCCACGTGGATTCAGATAGCATCGTTTTTGGCGCTTGACGAGATGGCGGTTGCGCTTCTCGCTTTTTTGGTCACAGCTCCGAAGTCTGCTGGTGTAGGATACAAGAATGCCGGCCTGCCCTACTATCTTCTCACGCTGAGCGTTGCCTCCGCGCTGATAGGCGCAATCATGGGACATCTCGGCGGCTGGATAATAGCTTTCGGCAATCTGCCCGCGCCTTTCAGCGGCTATGCCTCATGGCTGGGGCTGGATACGACCACCTTTGCCGCAAATCTTGTCGGAAGCCATTCGCACGAGATGGCTGTGGCGCTAATGGCCGGCATAGTCGCGCTTACAGCGCAGCGCTTCGGCTATTCCAGGCTTGGAAAGAAAGGCAGGTCTCTGGCACGCTTGGGGCTTGCTGTAGCAATAACCGGCGTGATACTGATGACAGGCGTATACGTGGCTGCGGGCGCTTACAACTATTCCATACCCACACTCTTTGTCTCGGGGCCCAACGGCGCCAACGGCATAGCTTTTGACGATCTGCTTACTGGACTGGTCGGCATGGGGGCGCTGCTGCTGGCCATAGCGCTCATTGGGCCATGGTACAGAAAGGTTTATGGAAGCAATCCGGCAAAAGCAGCGGTGCTCACCACATGGATCATAGCGATACTTACCGTACCGGTGCTGGGCTACTGGATAGAGATGAACGAGTCGTTCTATGGCGCGGGTGGGAGCATAGCAGGGGCTGCTGGTGCGGCAACTGACGCAACATACATGATTTTCCACCAGCAGCTTGCATTCTTCGTCATGCCGGCTCTTGCAGCTGCTATCCTAGCGATGGATTACTACCTGAAGTCTGAAAGGAAGAAAAAGATACTGAGCCTGGCTGCTATAGGTGGAAGCTGGCTGTCGTTCGCTGGAGGCATTTCATACGTCTTCGTAAGCCCCGCTGGCGCCAACATTTTCCTTGTTTTGGAATATGCCGGCGCGGCGGTTATAGCGCTGAGTGCGCTCGTAGTGGCGCTCTACCTTTTTGGGGCGCTGGAAGACAGGGATGCTCTCGGCGGGCAGCAACCGCCTACTGCCACCTAAGAAATAAAACGTATAAATCATTTGGTTGTATCTCGCTTAGCTGATGCGCATGGATGTCCTTTCTGTAGAGATTGCGACAATCGTGTTCCTAGCGCTTAGTTCAATACTCTCCCTGTACCTGACCAAGAATTATCTTGCGGAGAGGAAAAGGAATTACCTTTACTGGAGCATCGGGTTGTGGCTCTTCGCGCTCAGCGATCTTTTTGAAGCGGCCTTCGCTTTCGGGGCATACAGCCAGCCGGCCGGGCAGGCATACCTCTTCCTTACCGCGTTTCTAACCATACCGATAGCCACGGGATCCCTCACGCTTCTCAATTCCAGGCGTGGGATGATGGCTTACATTGCATATTCCGCAGCCACCTCATTGTTGCTCATCTACTATACGTTCACCACTGCTGTCGGCAACATAGTAGTTGACTCTGTGGTCAGCGGCAGCATACCTGTGAGCATAATACTCTGGTCTTCTGCAATAACCTTCCCCGCTCTGGCCATAATAGTGGCTGTTGCCGCGTGGTCTTACTTCAGGACAAGGAGGAAGAAGCTGTTGTGGATAATACTTGGCATGCTGACATTCGCGTCCGGGGGCGTGCTCTACGTCGCCTCATTCCCGGCCTCAATATACTACACTGAGTTCGCGGGTCTGGTAATGCTGTGGCTTGGGTTCTTTGATTTTGGCACACTGAGGCGGAGCTGAGAATTCAATGGCCAAACTTTAAGAGTGTTGGGAAGTTATCATAGTACGGTGTTGCGATGCGCCTGCCAGGGGTTGGAATCCACGTGGATAATTGGTTCGTCAGGAACGCAGGATTCTTCACAAGGTCGGTAGAGGTGCTGTTTGGCTTGATATGGCTTGCGGACGCGAGCCTGAAGTTTCAACCCGGATTCGCAAACTCGTTCAGCGACCTGATAGCGGGGAGCGCAGCCGGACAACCGGCATGGCTGCAGGGCTGGTTCAGCTTTTGGGTCAGTGTCACCTTGCCAAACCCAACGCTTTTCGCCTACTTTGTCAGCCTTTGCGAACTTGCACTTGCGCTTGCCCTGATTCTCGGATTTATGAGGAAAACCACCTATGCCGGCGGCATGCTCTTCAGCATGATAATCTGGTCCGTGCCCGAAGGCTTCGGTGGGCCCTACGGGCCCGGCTCTACCGACATCGGCACTGGCGTGATATATGCGATTGTATTCCTGCTGCTTCTCGGACTGAACGCGATGGACAGGAACAACGATTACACGCTTGACAAGATTATAGAAAAACACGTGAAGTGGTGGAGCACTCTGGCGGAACTTAAAAGGTAAAGCTTCCTATTTTGCTTCTTGAGCCGCCCGAATTAGATATATAAGTCTTAGATTGGTAGGTTATCTGATTCGATGCTTTTTGAGGAGGTCGCCAATTATTACGACAAGCTCGAGAGCACATCGTCCAGGCTCACGATGATAGACGTACTTACAGAGATGCTCTTGAAGGCGAAGAAGGGCGAGGTCAGGGACATAATATACATGACGCTCGGCACGCCGGCCCCCGCTTTCAAGGGCATAGATCTCGGCATGGCTGAAAAGCTGGCCGAGGAGGCAATCGCCACGGCCACGGGCGAAAGCAGGGAGAGCGTGGACAGGAGCTTCAAGAAGACAGGCGACCTCGGAACAAGCGCGGAGCAGATGGTGAGCACGGGCAGGCTCAGGCGCATGGGCAGCGGCAAGTTCGATGTCGGAGACGTCATGGGCACGATGCTCAAAATCGCGGGCACTTCGGGCCCGGGCAGCAAGGACGCAAAGATAAAACTGCTCGCGAACCTCATAGCTGCAAGCAGGCCCGTGGAGGCAAGGTACATAGTGCGCTTTGCGCTCGGAGAGCTTAGGCTCGGGGCCGGAGACGCTACAATACTCGAGGCGCTGTCGCAGGCGGCGACCGGCGACAGGGAGTTCAAAGACAAGCTGGAGGAAGCGTACAACATCTGCAGCGACCTCGGCCTCGTGGGCGAGACGCTGATGCGCGAGGGGAAAAAGGGCATAGAGGAGTTCAAGGTCACTCTCTTCGAGCCGATAAGGCCCGCGCTGGCAGAGAGACTGCCTACGGCCGAGGAGATACTCGCAAGGATGAACGGCAGGTGCGCCGTCGAGAGCAAGTACGACGGGCTGCGGACGCAGGTGCACATGGACAGGGCTAAGAAACGCGTTGAGATATTCTCAAGGAGGCTGGAACGTGTCACCGACATGTTCCCGGAGCTCACGCAGGCTGCACTGAAGGAGGTGCACGCGGATAGCGCCATACTCGACGGCGAAGCGATCGCGTACGACGAAGCTACGAACCAGTTCCACCCGTTCCAGGAGACGATGCAGCGCAAGAGGAAGCACGGCATAGAGGAGAAGAGCGAGGAACTGCCTCTGCACCTCTTTGCGTTCGACCTGCTGTACCTCAACGGCGAGAGCTACCTGAACAGGCGTTATGCAGAGCGGCGCGATGAGCTCGAACGCGTAGTCAAGGGCGACGGAACCATAAGGTTCTCAGACCGCATCATTGCAGAAAAGCCAGCAGCGCTCGACAAATACTTCGACGAGGCTGTGGAGGACGGCCTGGAAGGGATAGTCGCCAAGGACCTCGGGGCGCCGTATATCGCAGGCGCCAGGAAGTTCAGCTGGATAAAGATGAAGAGGAGCTACAAGGGCGAGCTCGAGGATACGGTAGACCTCGTGGCAGTGGGCTACTACAGGGGCAAGGGCATAAGGACTGAGTTCGGCTTCGGCGGCATACTCGCCGCAGTCTACGATGACAAGAGGGACATGTTCGAGACAATTACCAGGATAGGCACAGGCTTCACCGAGGGGATGATGCGCACATTCAAGAGCACGCTCGAGAAGACAAGGGTGGCAAAGAAGCCTGCGCGCGTCGATGCGCTGGTAGAGCCCGACTTCTGGATAGAGCCCAGGTACGTGGTTACGGTCAAGGCTGACGAGATAACGAAGTCGCCGATGCACACCGCAGGGAGGCACAGGGAGGGCGAGGGCGAGGTGGGCTACGCCCTGCGGTTCCCGAGGATTGTCGGCGGAGGGATAAGGGAGGACAAGAGCCCCGAGGACGCCACTACTGCGAATGAGATAGAGGAGATGTTCAAGCAGCAGAGGAAGACAAAGATAAGCGAAGCTGCACCGTAAACAAGGCGAAGCCCGCTTAGACGATAGGCGTATCATATCAAAAATGGCTTAAAGCCAGGGAGCCGAGCAACTGCATGGGCGATACTGCAATAGCACGGAGCACTGCATCTGCGCATCACGTCGGGTTTGCGCACAAAGACGTGGGCGCGCCTCAGAAGACAGCGAAGCAGTTTGATCGCACGGTGCTGTTTGTGGATATGGACGGCACTACGTTGAATTCACTAGGGCCTATAGCAAACAAGCATCTTGATTACGTATTCGACATACTGCACATGCCAGAAACTCTAAGAGAACACCGTTATGTGCGCGCTATTTTCGCAAATGTGCTGCTCCCGCTCTATGAGATGCAGAAGAAGGACAAGGATGGCGTGAACGGCGGTGTGCTCAACGGAGTCAAGCCGCACGACAACATGCTAAAAATAATGCGTAGATTCGAGAAGGAAGTCACTATAATAGGGTTCACTGGAAACGAAAACGCCAATCCGAGCAATGGAAATCTAGAGAAGATGCTGAAGAAGCTCCATGAGAAAGGGATGGATAACGGGATTGTCTATTGCCCTTCTGATGAAAAGTCGAGCTACATACGGAAGTACATGGAGGAAAACGAGACAGCAAGAGTGATCTGGATAGAGGATAGCACAGTGGCCTTGAAGGACGCAATCCGCGATGGCCTCAGGGGGAACTTCCTGCTTGCGGGGGACTGGTTTAACTTTATTCCTGCAAAGATTGCAGAGAAGATGCGCATTGTCGGGGTCGGGTACATAAAGGACTACGAGTCTATGGAGAAAGCGATTGGCAAAGCAATAAGGACTTAACTTTGATTAGCGAGAAACCCCACACCCTTTACGGGTGGGAGCATGCCACAGCAAGCTGCACCATTTTCATTTACTTTTAGGCGATTTCGCATACGCCAGTACACGCTATTTGCCCTAACTAAAGCTAAATTTCTTTTACATTGGTATAATATATACACATTGTGTATCTAATACTATACCAGGTACCATGCTGTTCCCGTAATTTGCGGAATGCAGAAACTATTTAAACTTAATCGCAATAGCATAATTGGCGATCAGATGACGGACTTTACCACAGAGATACTGGGTACCGGAGGGCAGAACGCTGTTTCTGAAATAAAGATAGTGACTATCGGAGTTGGCGGGGGCGGAAACAACACCGTCAACCGTTTGCTGAAGGTTGGAGTTAAGGGCACCGAGCTCGTAGCTATCAACACGGATGCGAACCACTTCAAGATAATAGACGATAGGATAAAGAAGATGCTCATAGGCAAGACCATAACGAAGGGCCTTGGCGCGGGAGGCGACCCCACCATAGGCATGAAGGCCGCAGAGGTGGACAGGCAGGCGCTTGAGGAGATGCTGAACGGGGCGCACCTCGTGTTCCTCTGTGCTGGAATGGGAGGCGGCACAGGCACTGGAGCCGCGCCTGTCATAGCGCAGATCGCAAAGGAGGCCGGGGCCATAGTGGTGGCCATGGTCACATACCCGTTCGACCTGGAGCGCGTAAGGAAGGTGAAGGCCGAGGAGGGCATCCAGCAGCTGCGCAAGCACTGCGACAGCGTGGTGATAATAGACAACAACAGGCTGGTGAAGCTTGTGCCAAACCTGCCGATGAACGAAGCGTTCGCAGTTGCGGATGATGTGCTCGCCAAGGCGATAGGGGGCCTGGTGTGGACTATAACGCAGCCGAGCCTGATCAACATCGACTTCGCGGATGTGAAGGCGATAATGGGAAGCGGAGACATAGGCTTCATATCAGTAGGCACGGGCAAGGGCACCGACAAGGTGACAAGCGCGAGCGAGGCCGTCATAAAGAACAAGCTGCTGGACGTGAGCTTTGAGAACGCGAAGGGCGCTCTCATACACATCTCTGGCGCATCGGACCTCACGCTTGGAGACGCGATAAAGGCTGGAGACATAATAACGGAGCAGATGGATCCGAAGGCCACCGTCAAGTGGGGCGCCAGGATAGTGCCCGGCTTCGAGGGCCAGCTCGAGATAGTCGCGATAGTCACAGGCGTCAAGGGCGAGAGCATACTGGGAAGGTTCGCGGAGAAGAAGGAAACAAGCTACTCGGGCCTGGACGCCATATGATACTAGGGTGTTATGGGTGGCAGACGAGTTTGACTACGACGCATTCACGCCGAAAGTTGCTGTAGCAGGAGTCGGAGGAGCCGGGAGCAACCTTGTGAACAGGCTCTTCAGCAACAACATCAAGAGCGCCACGACCATAGCTGTGAACACCGACCTTGCGCACCTCAACATGATAAAGGCGCACAAGAAGGTGCTCATAGGCAGGGAGCTCACAAGCGGCCTCGGGGCCGGAGGCTTCCCCGAAGTGGCTGCCAAGTGCGCAGACATGAGCAAGGGGGACCTGGAGAAAGTGCTCGAGGGCTACAACCTTGTGTTCGTAGCCGCTGGAATGGGAGGCGGCACAGGCACCGGAGCCGCGCCAGTGGTCGCAAGGACGGCCAGGGAACTCGGCGCCACGGTCATAGCCACGGTGACGTACCCGTTCGCGCTCGAGAGGAGCAGGAAGCAAAAGGCGGAGTGGGGCATAGAGCAGCTGAGCAAGGAAGCGGATGCTGTCATAGTGGTGGAGAACGAAAAGCTGCTTGAGTACGTGCCAAACCTGCCGATGGAGAAGGCATTCGAGCTTTCGGACAACATAACAGGCAATGCGGTCAAGGGCATAGCGGACACCATAATGCTGCCGAGCCTGATCAACCTGGACTTCGCCGACCTGAGGACCGTTGTCAAGGAGACAGGCACAGCGGTGATAAGCATAGGCACGGGCATGGGAACGGATAGGGTGGCGCAGGCGGTGAGGAGCACGCGCACGCACCCGCTGCTCACAGTGGACTATGAGGGCGCAAAGGGCGCGCTCATACACGTGTCCGGAGGCAGCGACCTAACCATAGAAGAAGCCACAAGGATCGGAGAGGGCGTTACAGAGGAGCTCGCTGCTGACGCGAACGTCATATTCGGAGCCAGGCTGATACCCGAGCTCCGCGACCAGATAAGGGTCATGTCCATAGTCACTGGCGTCAAGGCGAAATTCGGAGTGAGGAGGAAGGTAGAG
The DNA here is from genome assembly GCA_027328425.1 of Microcaldota archaeon. Classification (GTDB taxonomy): domain Archaea; phylum Micrarchaeota; class Micrarchaeia; order Micrarchaeales; family CABMGC01; genus JAJYVH01. The sequence goes on from DAHVUT010000026.1 coordinate 16,568, forward strand.
GAGACGGAGCGCCTGAGGATGGAGGCACTGGAGCAGATACTGTAGCCCCTGCCTTTTATTAACTTTCGTTGCCCAGTACCCTAGCTTTTACAGTGATTTTTTGGCAGACGAGACAGGCTACAATCTGAAATCCGCAAGGGAGATAGGCAAGGGGAGCTTCGTAATAATAGACGGGATACCGTGCAGGGTGGTTAACGTGGAGACGTCAGCTCCTGGAAAGCACGGTGCGAGCAAGGCGAGGATAACGGCCATAGGCGTATTCGACGGCTCCAAGAAGACGCTGCTGCTGAGCGGACACTCCGAAGTGCCCGTGCCCGAGATACTGAAAAAGAGGGCGCAGGTGGTCTCGATAACTGAGAGCACGGCACAGCTCATGGACCTGGATACGTACGACATATTCGAGGTGCCCATACCCGAGGAACTCAGGGGGCAGATAAAGGCAGGAGGGGAGGTAGAGACTATAGAGGCCATGGGCAAGCGGGCCATAATGAAGGTAGTGGGAGGTTCTTGAGATGGCAATAAAGGACATCAAGGTGGCTAATGAAGTGCAGAACAAGCAGCTGGGCAGGCGGGAGCTCGTGCTCGAAGTGACCAATGATGGCAGCACGCCCTCGCGCGACGAGCTCAGGGACGCGATTGCGGACAGGTTCAACATGAAAAGGGAGAACATACTCGTGATAAGCGTGATGCAGGGCTACGGAGAGATGCGCAGCAGCGTGCTGGTTCACGAGTACGGCGATGCGAGCGCGAGGAAGCTGGCGCAGGAGCACATAATCGCCAGACACGAGAAGAAGCAGAAGGAGGCCGGAGAGGCCAAGGAGCCGGCGAAGGCGGACACGCCAAAGGCTGCAGAGAAAACGGAGGAGAAGAAGGGCGAGGCGGAGACGAGCGGGTGATTGAATGGCAGAGGCTGTCAAGAAGAAAAAGGAAGTGAACGCTTACAGGGCGCCCGCAAGGACGTGCAAGAAGTGCGGGGCGCGAATGGCAGAGCACAGCGACAGGTTTGCCTGCGGCAGGTGCGGCTACACCGAGTTCAAGGAACAAAGGTAGTGGTTAGTGGCCGGAACCGCAAGCGTGCAATCAAAGGCAAAAAAGGCGGCATACTTCGCACTGATACTGTTTTCCATCATGTTTCTGTTCAGCGTGGCGGCTGAGGGCATTTACTACATGTACCTGCTGGCCACGGGAGCGGGCGCTCAGGCGGCGTACCAGCTGCTCCAATCCAACACCACGATGCTGGAATACGTACTCACTGCAGCCACATCATTCTCATTCTCCGCTGCGGCGCTGCTTTACCTGCGTTTCGTAGACAAGAGCAGGAAGCCAGTGCACGCCAGACTCGGTTTATCGGCAGGCAGGCTCACGCTCGGGAACGTAGGGCTCGGCATCCTGCTCTTCGCGATCGTGCTCGCTTTCGAGGCGCTCGTCTCGGTGATAGGCGGGGAGGCCGGCATCAGCATACAGACGAACGTGAACCTGCTGCTCGCCGGGGCTCCAACCTGGTTCCTCATTTTCACGGTCTTTATCGCACCCATAAACGAGGAGGTGCTCTTCAGGGGCCTCATGGTGCCCAGGATAGGCATAGTCGCGAGCGCGATACTGTTCGCACTGCCGCACATGACGTACGACTCAACGTTCGCCATAGAGGTGATAGCCGCCCTGCTTTTTGGCGTGCTGGCAGGCTACGTCTACAAGAGGACTGGTTCGCTCTACGCCAGCATAACGGCCCACATGCTCGTCAACGCCCTGCCCGTGCTCACGCTCCTCCTGCTGAGTGCATAGCATGCCGGTACGCTACAAGCTCGTACTCGTGGAACCAAAATACCAGATCAACCTGGGCTACATGGCGCGGGTAGCCATGAACTTCGGCGTCAGGCGCCTCTGCGTAGTAAGACCCAGGGCGAGGCTCACGGGCAAGGATGCAATAAAATATTCTAAGCACGCGCACTCGCTCCTCGAGAGCGCGAAGGAGTACAAGAGCGTGGGCGACGCGCTGCGCGGCTGCGGGCTTGTGATAGGCACCACCGGCATAACAGGCAAGACCAAGGCAGGTTTCAGGCGGATAAGCTTCGCCGAGGATATAGCAAGGAAGCTCGGCGCGATGAAGAGCAGCACGATTGTGGCGCTACTCATAGGGAGGGACGACACGGGGCTCACGCCGCAGGAGATAGAGAGGTGCGACGCGATGGCGTACATACCCACAAGCAGCGAATACCCTGTGCTCAACATATCGCACGCGCTGGCGATACTGCTCTACCTGCTCGAGCGCGAGCACATAGAGAGCGCCGGAGTGGCCGGGATGGAAAAGGAAGAGGCGAAGGAGAGCGAAATGAGGACGCTGCTGCGCGAATTCGGCAGGCTAACGGAAGGCAAAAGACTGCGCAACAGGCGCAACGTGGCTAGGGTATTCGAAAGAATTGTGAGGAACGCGCAGCCAAGCAGGAGCGAACTGCACGCTCTCATCACAGCAATAAAGCAGCAATAGCTACTGCTTCGCCATCCCCGGCTTCTTCCTCTTTATTATCTTCACTTTCGCCGGCGTTATGAGCACACGCGTGTCATCTATCTGCGCTATGTCGCCGTTTATCTTCGCGGCGTAATCCTTAAGCGCCGTAAGCACGTTGTTCCTTGTGTTGGGCCTCTTCGCGAGCTCCTCTATGCTAAGCAGCAGTATGTTCTTCTTGCCGAGCTCATCCTCTATGAACTTCACCTCGTCCTCGCTCGATATCGTCACGGGCTTCACGTACATGTCCGCTGGCTCGTGCATCATGTCAACGTCGTCCATCTCGGCGCTGTTCATGTACTCTTCTATGTCCATCTCCTTTGAGGAGGTAACACCAAATGCTTGCCCTAGTTTGTCAAAAACTCCCATGTTCTACACCGGTCGCAACCATATATGTTATGTATCATCTTTTTAATCTTTTCTTTGCGGCGACAATAGTGGCGGGCATGCAAACGAATGATTTTTAGACGCAGGCATCATACGCTGTGAAGAACACCGAGGCAAGCCTTGGGGCATCGAGTGGCTGACTTTCGTGAGGTTCCCCTCGAAATTTGCAGCCCCGCCGCAAGCGGTCGGGGCATTCCCGGCGGCAACGGGCCGCATACTCGATGTCGACTGCGGCTGGGGCGCTGAATGGCTAGGATTGCGCCGTTACACCTGGACCTGGTCCATTATCCTCTTGGCCGTCTCCTTGCCGAAGAGCCTCTCCACTCTCTCCGCAGAGCCAGGAAGCCTGAGGTCGGACACGCATCTTATTCCGTTGTCGTACATGAGCCTGGCCCTCACCCTTCCCACCTGCTCAAGCCTTACCAGGTCGAGCAGCTCCTTGCGTATTCCGTACTTGGCGCGCACCCTTATCTCGAGCAGCTTCGTCATGCCCAGGTGAGACAGCTTGGCCAGCTCCGAGGCGGCATAGAGGAGCCAATCTGCATTCGTCTGCTTTGCGAATAGGGTTCCGGGGGTGGTGCCGTAGTTCTTGACTATGTCGCGCTCCTGTTTCTCGTCTATCCAGTCGCGCAGCATAAGGGCGGTGCTCAGAGGCTTGACAGGGTCATAGTAGCCGTAAGAGCCATCGAAGTTCGCCCCAGTGCCCTCCAGCATGGGCTCGTAGTTGAAGAAGAGCTCGTTGGCCTCTTCGGTAATGCGCACGTATGGCCGCATCTCGGCGGTGTTGCAGATTGCGAACAGGTATGCGACCTCGTCCTTCGCCCTGGGAAGCGCGTCCAGCAGCCACCTGGCGGAGAGCGGGTCTATGTAGAGCTCGCTTATCCTGTGTCCTATCCTTGTGGGCGCGTATACGCTGCCATGCCTGGTTATGAAGCCCCAGGACTCGAGCTGCTTCAGCACGTCGGCCAGCAGCTCCTCCAGCTCCCTCGTGCTAGCGAACTGGAAGCCGTAAAGTGTTTCGTTGAGGAACGAGAGCATGCCTTCGCGCGTCTTGAGCATCTGGGTCGCGACGAAGCCAAGCACGTGCATGCGAAGCACGGGCAGCACGCCCAACTTGGAGCGTATCGGCTCAAGATCTGAGTTCATGTAGCGCTCGTAGAGGTCCATTATCTCCGCCTTGCTCCTAGCTATGAGCAGCGCGCGGCCCTCCGTGTCGTACTTCGGCCTGCCGGCGCGCCCGAAGAGCTGCGTAACCTCGTTTACGCTGAGTTTCTCTGCGCCCGCACCGTCGCTGTACCTGCTCGTGTCCCTCACGAGCACGGTATGCGCAGGAAGGTTCACGCCCAAAGCCAAAGTCGGTGTGGAGCATATGACCTTTATCAGGTTGCGCCTGAAAGCATCCTCTACGAGCTTGCGCTGCACGTTCACAAGTCCGCTGTGGTGGAAGGCCGCGCCCTTAGCCACTATCTTCGCAAGCCTCTCGCACTGCACGGTGGGCCTTCCGAGCGCATGGAGTATATCATCGCTTAGCTTGGACAGCTGCGCCTTCTCGTTGGCCGTGAGCGATTGCTCAATTATGCGCGCAGCCTTCTCCGCGCTGGCCTCCGCGTTGCGCCTCGTGCTCAGGAATACGAGCATCTGCTTCTTCCTGGCCAGCGTGTCCTGCACAACCCTGGATTCGGGCAGCACGCTGGATCCGGCGAGCTCCTCCTCGCTGCCGAGATAGTATGCCTTGCCGTTGAAGACCACTCCCTTGTCCAGCTTCACGGGCCTGTACTCGCTCTCCACAAGCTCGGCGTGAAGCCAGGCGGCAAGCTCGTTGGCGTTGCCTATTGTAGCGCTGAGCGCAAGGAGCTGCGCATGTTCGCAGAGCCTGCGCAGCTTCGTGATGAGCACCTCCAGCGTAGGCCCCCTGCCCGCGTCATCGAGCATATGCACCTCATCGAAGACGACGCACCCCACGTTGTCCAGCCAGTCAAGGCCGTGCCTTATCAGGCTGTCAAACTTCTCGGTAGACACGAATATTATATCGTATTCCGAGAGCCATTTGTCGAGCGAATCAAGGTCGCCTATGGACATTGCAATCCTGATGAAAGGATACGCTGTCTTGAACTCCTCGAACTTCTCGCTTACGAGGGCGCGCATGGGGGCCACGTACACCGCCTTCTTGCCGTAGCCAAGCACCCAGCGCAGCATCGCCAGTTCGGCTATGAAAGTCTTGCCGCTTGCGGTAGGCGACGCCACCACCATGCTGGTTCCCGACAGCAGACCGCGCTTTATTGCAAGCTCCTGCGGCGGGGTGAGATCTTTTATGCCGCGCTGCGCTATGGACTCGAACATTTCGTTGGGAACGCGACCCTTGAGCTCGCTTGCCTGCATCATGCAATGCTATCTGCTTTTTCTATAATAACCTTTTGTATTCAGCGAACGTCCTGCGCACCATGCGCTGCCACGTGAAGCCCCTTGCATACCCTATCGCCCGCTTCGATGCAGGCCTGGGGTCTGATGAGAGTGCAATCGCTTTCTCGACAATCTCCTCCTCCGTGCCCTTGAATGCATACCTGCTTGTTTCCTCGGGTATCGTTGCATCCTTCAGCACAAGCGTGTTTGTGCCGCTGGCCATCGCATTGAGTATTGGGAGCCCCTGTCCCTCGTAAGTCGAGAGGTGCAGATAGGCTGCTGCGCGGCTCATGTACTCCGCAACCGTGTTGTCGTCTGCCCTGTAATGCAGCAACACGTTCCTATCCGAGACGTGCTTTAAGCCCTGCATAACGGAAGCCAACACCGGCTGCGCGTCAGGGCTGGAGGTGAATATGTGGAGCCTGGACTTCCTCTCCGCGGCTACCTTGTCGAAGACGCGGAGCAGGCCCTCCAGGTTCTTGTGCCTCAGGTGTATCGTGCCGAGGTACACGAAATCGCTGCGTTCGCCCCGCCATACGCGCGTGCGCAGGTACGCCTCGTCCACGCCAAGGGGTATTATCACGTTCCTCTTCGAAGCATCATACACGCAGTACTGCTTCATGCTGCTTTTCAGCTCCTTCAGCGTCTGGGAACTGTTGCATATGTTCGTGTCTGTGTCAGCATAGTTCCCTGTGGCTATCCTTTTCACCATGCCGGCAGCTATGTTGAAGCTCTCCGTGAACCTTGGCTTATAGCGCTGCTGGCTCCCGCTCCTGTACTTGGAGAGCAGCCTGAGATCGTGCCACATCGTGAGCATCCTGGCCTTGCCCTTCCTCACGCGGAGCACGTCAGGATACATGAGGTGCACTATGTCCGATCCGGTTATTATGGCGGGGTAGAAAGGACGCACAATTTTAGGCAGCTTGTAAGTGGCTATGAGCCTCGTAATGGCCTTGCCCCTCACCCCCTTGTAGATCTCTGCAGAATACCTGCTTATGCCGTCGTTTGCGGAGAAGTCGAAGTCGCGGCCTACGAGCGTAACCCTCATATACATGCCTTACTGGTTATCTGGGCAATGCAACCTTTTTATTGTTGGTGCGTGGCGCTTTGCGGCAGAGAGAACCAATTTTAACTTTAATTAGCGGGAAATCCCATACCATTTATGGGTGGGATAAAAGTAGCGTCCTGACATTTGATAGTTCCACTATTCGAGGAGAGCGAATCTTTTTCTCGACGATACGATAAATATGGAATTTTATCACGCCTTTACAGAGAGAAATGTCAGGATCCTAATGAAAGCGAGGGCAGAAGTATTATATATCCTATGGTGTATATATTGCGTAGAGGTTGTGTATGAAACAGAGAACAAACATACAAATTGAACACAAAACATTAGAGAAGCTACAAAAATTGCGGATAACAAAGAGAGAAACCTACGACGAGATTATCAATAGACTGATGGCTTTGGTGAAATAGTGGACAGAACATACAAGTTCAGGCTGTATCCGACAAAGGTACAACAGAAGAACCTTGACATGCATAGGTATATCTCAAAGACACTGTGGAACTGCCTCCTTGAGTTTGCGATAAAGAAGTATGAAGAAACGGGGAAATTTCCCACAAGGTCTCAGTTGCAGTTGGAGGTAAAGAGCGTGGGCATGCACTCACAATCCTCACAGGAAATCTCTCACAGATTGAACGATGCACTTTTCAGATGCTTCAAACTTAGGAAACAGGGAAAGAAGGCGGGCTTTCCTAGATTCAGGAACATAGACAGGGCAAAGTCAATCCATTATCCGCAGTCTGGTTTCTCGATAACAGGGAAGAAACTGCGAGTAACGCCTTTCGGAGAAATCAACACTATAATCCACAGGTCAATCGAAGGCAAAGTAAAGACGCTGTCCCTGAAAAGGGAGTCATCTGGAAAATGGTTTGCGGTATTCACGGCGGAACAGGAAGAAAAGTCATTCATATCCAACGGCAAGGAGCAGATTGGAATTGATTTGGGCCTGAAGACTTTTGCCGCTCTCTCCAATGGGAAGAAGACGGAGAACCCAAGGCATCTTGCAAGGTGGGAGAGGCTGCTTGCGAGGAGGCAGAAACAGTTGTCGGGCAAGAAGAAAGGGAGCAGGAACAGGTTCGAGGCGAAGAGGAAGGTCGCTACCATTTACGAGAAAGCCCAAAACACAAGGACGGACTTTCTGCACAAAATATCTACGCGGTTAGTGAATGCATACTCTTTGATAGGTTTGGAGAGGTTGCGGGCACAGCAAATGGCGGAACGTGCGTATGGCAAACAGATAAACGATGCGGGCTGGAGCAGGTTTGCGAACATGCTGACATACAAAGCTGGGAACGCTGGTTGTCAGATAGTGTTCGTGGACGCAAAGGGAACGACAAAGACCTGCCATGTCTGCGGCAACAGGCAGGACATGCCCCTCTATGAGAGGACATACGTCTGCGGCAACTGCGGTTCTGTTACCGACAGGGACATAAATGCGAGCATAAACATATTGCACAGAGCATTACCGATGGGCAATCGGGAAGTTACGCTTGGGGAGACGCCTACAGGGTTGTCGAAGAACCAAGAAGCTCACATCCTTCAGGGGTGAGGGTATGTCACACCTTTTATGCAAACTATTAGTGCGCCCTGGTAACTCAGTGGTAGAGTGCGAGTTTTGTAAACTCGAAGCCGAGGGTTCGACCCCCTCCCAGGGCTAGGAGAAAATCGAGTGGAGATTATTGCCCGATTAGATAAGTATGCATCAGGAGATATTGTGTAGCAGCTCTTCTATCTCCTTGCCGAAGCCGGCCGTCTCTTTTATCCATAACGGAACGTCGTGCTCTGATTTTACAAACTTGAGAAGCTCTCCACGTATTTTGGTTGTCTTCGCCTTTAATCCTTTGTTTTTTGTCGTAAGCCCGGCCTGCTCGAGGCTGTCACAGGCGTTGAGCACGTGCGCCCCTGCACTGACAAACGCATCCTCGTCCAAGTATGCCCCGCCAAAAGGCTTTTTCTTCATCGCTTTTTGGGCGGTCATGATGGCAACCAATATCTCCTGGATAGCGTCGTTCAGCCAACGGCCCGCCATCCGCTCGTAGAAGTCTGGCATTGTGTGCGCACCTCTATGCGATTATATAGAAATACGGCACTTTATAGCGTTATGCATTGCCCCAACGATGCAGTTCAAGAGCCAAAGAGATGGAAAAGCCAGCCTAACTGGCCTTCGGACTGGAGGCGGCATTAAGCTCGATCATGCATAGCGTTTTTAAATCCTCATAGATACAGAGTTAAGGGATTGGAATGCGTCTTCAAGAACGTCTAATCATCCTGGGCATCCTGATTGCAGCCATGCTCGCTTTTATCGCCCTGAATGCATGGGGGATTGCGTTCATACTCCTGCTTGTGTTCCTGGGGCTATCTGGAATAATAGTCATATGGTGGATCTTCCTGCTTCTGCTCGTGGTATTCGGAATTGCTTTTCTATTCATTGCACCGGCCATACCGGGAGGCGTGAATTATTGGCCTCTGATTCCGATTCTGGCAGCGATTGCGACAGCCTTCGAGGCATACCGTCTTGGCAAAATCCCGACCGGCATCACCCTTACCAAGAAGGAAAGCGAGAAGCAGGAGCGCGCCAGAAAATACGCAGAGGACGTGCTCAAGGAGGCGAAGAAGGAAAAAGACAGGTAAACAGGGGCGTGGAAGCAAGGGCGAGGGCAGGAAATCCGCATTTCAGCCATACATCTTCTTCTTCAACCAGAAGCCGTATATGACATAGCCCGCAATGAAGATGACGAAGATGATGATGAAAGTCCGCGAGCTTATGGCTTTCGCTGAGACAGCCCAAAGGTCGAACGCAAGCACAAGAAACCATATGAAATAAAAGTAAGTTAGGAATATCTTCTTTATGTCTGCCATGGCATCTTCCGCTTCAACACTAGTATATTCGCCCATATATTATTAAAACTTAGTTCAGATGTTTACTGGTGCGGTTCATGGTCAAGATTAACAGCGAAAAGGAGGCCGAACAACTCGCCCTGGAATGGGCTGCTGAAGCAGTCGAGAAGTTGAATGACGAAAAACACATGAACTGCAAGGACCCGAAGGTTTCGTCAAAAGCAGTGTATGATGAGGATCTCCGCATATATGATGTGGTGGTGGAACTCTGGTGCAGGTCAATCATATTCAACCAGAAATTGATGTACAGGCTGAGCATAGGCACGAATGGAAAGATACAAGATGTAAAGCAAATAGACGAAGGAGTTGACATGCCTCCGCAGTAGAGGCTTGGTGCATCTGTTTTCAGCATTAGCAAGAACTTTAAACCTTGGCAGCGCAATAGCTTCAGTCCTTGGCAATGGTGGATGGAATGGGCGGACTAGAAAACGTGAAGATGTGGCTTGAGCCGAAAGAAAAGCTGCTGTTCTACTGTGACAGCGCGGTTGAGGGGCACGTGAACAAATTTGGAGAAAATCCATTTCCAAACCCGCGAGTAGTGGGGGGTATGGTTACCGGAAACACAGCGATAACAGACTTCCGCATATTCGGAACATCGGGCGGTATGCTAGGCGGTCCGAGAATGATGTTCGAGTGGATAACCGATCCGGATTATGCCACCTTAAGGGTGAAGGGGGCAATACAGTACGAGGGAAGGGCCCTGGCCAAGGGAAAGACGCCGCAGGACATGGGAAGAATCAAAGATCCGTTTTCAGGAAAGGAAACAAAGAGCGCGATTATTCACGTGGCCAGCGATGCCGAACTTGTGACAAGGAAGTCCCTCATTTCGACTGACTACACAATAGGCGTAAATGTGGCGATGATGAGGTCTGGTTTGGCTGAAATGCGGGAAAAGCATCCGCTGCTATCAAAGCTGGTGGCGAGCGACAAGCGCTTCTACGAACTGCATGAGATCAGGTTCAAGAAACCGGTAATGAAGGAGACCGGGTCGAGCGAGGAGGCTGTCGATGGTGCTTACAACGTAGTGCTCGCCGTGCTCCAGAAGCAGCTAAGGTCAATGACGACCGATAAGCTGGACAAACTCTACTCGCTTGCGGGATCGGAGTAGAAGGGCAGAAGGCTAACCGAAAAGCAAAGCAACCGGGGTCAGAAGAGTTTCGTGTCTGGAGACGCCACGGTGTATCGCCCGATACCGTGTGTACTGCAAATTCTTTTCGGGCCGTTCCTCCTGAAGCTGTTCACCTAGCGGTCATGACGAGGGAAGCTTGCCCTCCTCGATCATTCTCTTCAGCTGGTCAAGATCCTTCTGCGTATTCATCGTGACCCAGCTGTTCTGGGGTATTACTATAGCGTATATCTTTCTTTCCTCGGCCAGCCTTGGCAATATCGCATACTCGAAACCAACGTTGCCCGGTTTCTTGAGATCTATGAGCTTGATGAAATACTCGTAGGCAGCGGGCTCAAATATTCTCATTCCTGTTGAGGTGAGCAAAGGCACCAATGGCTTTTCCTCAAATTTGATTACGAGCCCCTTTTCATCAGTTGTGTCAACGCCAAACGGATACTGGTGCGCTTTCTCAACAATGTCGCTTGCGACAACACCTAAGGAGTTAACTGCGCGCACATGCTCCTCAAGCACCTTCGAAGGGATGTTTGGGTCAAGAAATATATCATCGGGCTGCACATATATCGACCTCCTCGACCTGTCTATCTTCCCCTCTTCGAGCGCCTGCTTGAACGCCTTACCGTTGCCTATGCCTTTCTCATAGTCGTACACTATATTACTGTTTATTCCGTTCCAGCCATTTTGCTCTATGTGCTTCGTAACCTCCTTGTCACCATGCGCAAGCACGAAAGTGAAGTCGTTAATGCCATTCTTCCTATAGAATTCCACAAGCCGGTCAATCAAAGTAGTCTCTCCTAACTTGACCAGCGCTTTGGGCATGTTCATCCCAAGGCGTTTGGCCTCGCCTCCTGCCATGACGACTACTTGCGTATCTTTGTTGCTGCCCATGAAGTGTTTGATTCCCAGTGCCCTTAAAAGGATTGCGTTACGCTTAGAAAAGGGCGCACCAACCGGTTCCACTCGGATAAACATTTAAAGAAGGAAATGATAAATATTATTTACAAAAGTTAAATTCGATGAAGGACTACAATGAGACAGCACTTGATTCAGCAGGCGCCATCTCTAGACATTCTTGGCTTCAAAGCAAAAAAGTAGTAGTTGCAGATTTGGACGGCACACTTGCCCCAAGCAAGAGCCGCATAAGCAACGATGTCGCTGCAGCAATAAATGAATTCCTAAAAAGCAAAAAGCTAGTTGTGATATCCGGCGGACGTTACGCCCAGTTCGGACGCCAGCTTCTTGAAGGAATTTCTAAGGATCCGGAGCTTCTGAAAAATCTGTATCTTTTCCCTACCAACGCCGCTTGCATGTATATTTTCACGGATGGGTCATGGGAGATGGTGTATAAGGAGAGGCTGAAGGCTGATGAAAAATCAAATATATTCGATGCCTTCGATAAGGCGCTTGGGCTCTCTGGCTATGAAAGACCAAAAATGAGCTACGGGGAGATTATAGAAGACAGGGAAACGCAGATAACTTTTTCTGCGCTTGGAAACGATGCGCCTTTAGAGGAAAAGAGACTGTGGGACCCGGACCAGAAGAAGCGCCTGCTTATAAGAGATAATCTGCTGAAGCTAGCACCGGAGTTTGAGATAAGAATAGGCGGCACAACCTCAATAGACGTTACGAGGAAGGGCATAGACAAGGCATACGGGATAGAGAAGATAAGCGAAATGCTCAACACGAGCGTGAAAGAAATGCTTTTCATAGGTGATGCACTCTTTGAGGGTGGCAACGATTACGCTGTGCGCAAAACAGACATAGACTGTCTGCAAGTAAGCAACCCTGGGGAGACAGCTGAAATTCTTAGGGCTGCAACAACGCACAAGGAAAGAGCAAGATAGATTGCAGAAAGAATGGGATTGAGCACAAGCAAATAATTATTAGACGCCAGAGGGCGTGTAAACGCTCTTGCTGGAGTTGACGAAGACGGTGTACGTAGAACCCACGAAACCGCTCCCGCCGCTCCCGGTGCGGTTGAGCCATACAAGCACGATGTACTCGCCCGCACCATACTTTTGCATCAGGCTTTTCATGCCAAAGGCTATGCCGAGCCTGTTGCTGCTGGTCGAATACTGATCTGCAACTATCGTGTCTATGCCAGGGTAGTAGTAGCTGGGATTGCCCACGACACCGGCCACTATGTTGCCATAGCCGTACGATGACGTGTTGTCCAGCTGGGCTCTTGTCATGTTCCGCACCGGGCTGTCATATATTATCTGCACCGATGAGAATGTGTAGGGCTGCGCAATTGTGCCGTATAGCAGCATCTCGTCGCTGCTTTGGTTTATGCCGTACTTGCTCCATGCGATGTAATTGTCGATGAAGTCCTCGGTGAAATACACGCTGCTCGCGTTGTAGGCTATGCCTATGCTCACTTGGTTGTGGTACGGGTCGAGTATGTTGTCCCTGTGCCCGTTGTTGCAGCACTGGCTGTCGTTGTACATCATGCTGTACTCCATCTCCTGCAGCGCCTGCGTGACGTTTATGTCGCCGCTGCAGCCGAAGATTCCGCACTGCGCGCTATACCTATAGGCTATGTTTTCGCTGACCGCTCCCCTGCCGCCGAGGAGCGTGTAGCGCATGTATGGTTTCATGCCGAAAACGTCCCAGTGGCTGAAGTAGTCTCCGACGAGCATGCTCGCGGAATGCTGCTGCGCGGAAGGCTCGGTGGACAGCGTGACGTTGCCCAGCCCGTACGCGTTCCTGTCTTTGTTTATCAGGTTGAGTGCATAAGCGAGGAGCTGCGCGTTTGCCTGGGTTACGTTCGCCGTGCCCGTGCTGTTAGCCACGCTCTCGTTGCCTATCTGCGACGCGTTCGCATTCGTGTAGTTGGAGACTATGCCTGCTATCGGGCCTATTCTGTCGATGTAGCCGAAGAAGAGGAAGGCGAGCACCAACATTATGGCTATAAGAGTTAGCACGTTAGCTACCGCCCCAGTGGTGCTCATGCTGCTGATTTGGCAGCTCAGCTTAAAGTAACATTGCTCTGGCTACGGTTCTGCTGCCCTGAAGCGGCGTGCCGTAGCCTCCCTTCTGTTTTAGGTGGCATTCGACTAAGCGGCTTTATGCCTTGCACGCTCCTCGTGCGCACACCGGCCGTTCCATGCATACGTGCACGCTCGTAGTGTCATCGCTTGTGTACATGTATGCTCGCGTTTCTGTTCCGGATCGGGCCTTGAGCCCAACACGCACTCTGCGTGGGGAGAGCTTCCTCAGTCACGTGGACCGTGAGCCACCCGCACACCGCTTCATATAATATCCTTTGCGCCCGTATATAAGGCTAGCGGTATGGTGGCGATAACTGGCGCTGAGCTCTCCGGAATCTGGCTGATGGTGGCCATAGCGATAGTTATACTGATAGTGTGGAAGCTGGGCAAGCTAATGTTCAAGCTCATCTTCGGACTGATAAGCAACATAATAATGGGCTTCATCACGCTGCTGGCCGTGAATTATTTCTTCGGCCTCTCCATACCCTACAGCCTGCCCGTCATAGTGTCTACCGTATTCTTCGGACTGGGAGGCATAGGTACCATAATAATACTCAAGCTCTTCGGGATCGCAGTGTGAGCCACTACTTTGCCAGGTCCACGTCGGATTTCTGCACCGTCTTCCTGCCAGCGTGCTTCGCCAGCCTAACCGCCTTCTTTGCGAGCGCATAGGCCATGCTGTTCATAAGCTCTGCCAGTTCCCTGGAGGCGCTGTCGCTAACTCTCACTGCACCCGCGCCCTTCAGTATCCTCTTGGCAGCCTGCTCCGAGATCGCCATGAGTAGGATTAAATAGCAAAACTTAAAACAATAACAGCATGCACATAAGGGAACTGGAGTGGGGAGACTCGAGCAGCGCAATGAGGCTCATGTTGGAGCTCTACGACGAGAGCCCCGTGTCCAGCACTTTCGACCACAGGCCCAGTGCGGACGAACTCGACAGCGTTCTCTCCGGGAAGCTGGACGGCATCGCAGTGGGCAGCATAGTGGACCTGGTGGCCGAGGACCGCGGGCGCATAGTGGCGGAATGCGAGCTCGTGGGCACGGGCTCGGGAAGCGGCGTTATAGGCATAATGGTAGAATCAGGAAGCAGACGGAAAGGGCTGGGCAGGAAGCTCATCTTCAGTGCAATGCGGCTTGCGGCAGGAATCGGAGTAACCAGGGCGTATGCAAGCGTACGCAGGGAGAACCGGCGCGCCCTTGCGTTCTTCGAGGCCTGCGGCTTCACAAAAGAAGATGGCGCTGAAATAGTAGTCATGTCAAGGAGCGTATCAGGCGCTTGAGTTGTAGACAGCAAGCAGCGTGCCGTTCAGCTGGGACAGCAGCACGCTCACGGTATGGTTGACCCTGGGAGCGGAGTACTCAACGAGCCACGCTTTCGTGTAGTTCACCCCGTGCGTGTCGATGCTCTGATAGAAGCGCGAGATCACGCTGACGTTGTGGAAACCGTACTGCTGCACAAACGACATCACGCTGGATATGCCAAGCGTGTACGACCTTGTTACAGCGGCAGGGAAAGAGGAGAGCAGGAAGCTGCTGTTCTGCTGCAGGCCGTATATCCTGCAGTCCTGCGTGTACGTGTTCTGCACCCTGTATACGAAGCCGAACTTGGGGTAGTCGAACGTGTACGAGTAATACGA
This sequence comes from Microcaldota archaeon, assembly GCA_027328425.1. Taxonomy (GTDB): domain Archaea; phylum Micrarchaeota; class Micrarchaeia; order Micrarchaeales; family CABMGC01; genus JAJYVH01. The sequence continues at coordinate 31,574 of DAHVUT010000026.1, forward strand.
CGGGCACGGCGAAGTGGCGTTCACGACCACCGACGCTGCTATGTACCAGCTGCCTGTGTAGTTCGATGGTCTCTCGTTGGTTATGTTTATCATAGCGCTAGGGTACGCGTTCTGCAGATCAGCGGTAATGAGCGATGCTGCCTGCTTCTCGCTTACGTGGCTAAGTATCGTGCTCTGGAGGGCGTAGTACACGCCGAGCAGTATCACTATCACGACCACGGCCAATACCACTGTCTTCGCGAGCAGATCCATGCTCTAGACTGAAATAAGCAGATATAAAACGTTTGCTCAGCCTCATCCACCAACCACGCTTGCCGCCCGCAGGCTCCTTGACACCACGTTCCCTATGCCCATGAGCTTCAGCATACCCGCGAGCGCCTCCGGCTTCGTAGCTGTCTTCGGATGCTTGGCGTTGATGGAGCAAACATCAGGGTACTGCATTATTGATGTGCCGTACGTGCCTATGCGCTTCGCAATCTCCACAATCTCCATCTTGTCGAAGCCTATGAGGGGCCTCATGGTGGGCAGCTTAGAGCCGCGCTGCTCGGCTACCAGGTTGGCAGCAGTCTGCGACGCCACCTGGCCGAGGCTGTCCCCTGTATACACGAAGTATGCCCCTTCCTTGCCGGCCACTTTCTCGGCGAGCCTGAGCAGGAACGCCTTAAACAATATCGGCTCGTACCTTCCGAACCTGGCAGCCTTGGCCTGGAATATGTGCGATGGCACGTAGTACGCCTTAGCGCGGGGAGAGTAGCTGGACAGTTGCGCGATGAGCTCCGCTATCTTGCTCGATTCTGCAGTCTTGTTGTCAATGAATGCGTGCGCGTGCACATATATGGGCTCAGCGCCGCGCTTCATCGCATACCACGCGGCCACAGGCGAGTCTATGCCCCCCGACAGCAGCACCACACATTTACCGGACGAGCCGACGGGCAGGCCGCCTGCACCCCTGTACCTGTCGAGCGAGACGAAGGCCGCATCCGCCTTCACGTTCACGCGCAGCTCCCTCTCGTAGCCCTTTGTCGTGGTCTCCACGCCCATCTCCGAGATGCTTTTCTGCAGGCGCGCCACCACCTCCTTGGAATCGAACGGCAACTGCTTGTAGGCCCTGTGCGAACTTATAAGCACGCTCTTCGGCCTCGGCTCCGTGCCAAGCAGCGAGACCGCAGCGCGCTCTATGCCCTCCATCGTAGGCCTCGCCTCGAGTGCGGGCTCTATGGCGCTGAGCCCGAACACCTTCTGCAGCCCTGCTATTATTGCTCCGGAATCACTGGCGCTGCAGCGGAGCTGCAGCCTGTCGAAATCCCTGCGCAGCGAGAAGGCACGGCCTGCAAGCTGGGCCTTTATGTTCCTTTCCAGAAGAAGTATGTAGCCGTCCCTGTTGCCTCCCTTCAGCCAGAGCTCGCCGAACTTAAGCACTATAAGCTTCTCCATGCCGCCCCCGGTCGCCGATATATCTTCCTTGACAGAAAGCGTTGCCTTCCTGCGAAGCGCCATGTGCCTATTGCTACCTGCCTGCTTTTGTAACTTCCTTCTGCTCCTTGTGCTTCTGCTTGCGCTGCTGCTGCACGTCGAACTTGAAGCAGCGGTCCGAGCAGTAGTATTTTACTGCGCCCATTTTCCTGACGTACATGACGCCCGTGCCCTTCTCTATCTCCCTTGTGCAGTAAGAGCAACGCATGCAATCACCTTACCATAATGCGCTTGTCCTCCCTGCTCGTGTCGGAAACGCGTATTATGTCGCCCACCTTTATCCTTCCGCTCACGTTCCTCCTTCTCACCCTGCCCTTGTCCTTGCCATCGAGTATCTTCAGCATTACCTGGCGTATCGAGCCGAACATGCCTGTGCGAATGGGCGCTACCTCCACCACTTCTGCCATGAAGCCGTCGAACTTCCTCCCCTGCGCCGCTTCCTGCTTGGCTTCTTGTTTAGCTTCCTGCCTTACCTGTTCTTCGGCCAATTCAACACACCGACGTCATGAAATGCTCAGTTTGCACCGGCCGCCGGCGCTTCCGCGCTCGCTTCTGGCGCAGCCTGCTTCTGCTCCTCCTTTGGCTGCTCCTTCGGCGCCTTCTCCTTCTTCTGCTTAGGCTTTGCCTCCTTCGGGGCCTGCTCTTGCTTTGGCGCCTCGGCCTTCACCTCCTGCTTGGCTCCACCCTGCTTGGTGGCCGCCCAGTTGGCTATCTCCTTGACCTGCGCGTGGGCGTCGCCTGGCTTCTCTATCGCTATGGCTGCGCACGGCACTCCGAGACCGGCAGCCTTGCCAAGGTCGAGCTTGGCGGGCACGAAGACGAAAGGCTTCCTCTTCTGCTCGCAGAGCGTAGGCAGGTGCATCACCACCTCCTCCGGCTCCACGTCGCCGGCTATAAGCACGAGCTCGGCTGTGCCGCGCTCTATGCTCTTTGTGACCTCGTTGACTCCCTTCTTCACAGAGCCTCCCTGCTTCGCAAGACGCACAGCGTCCAGCGACTTGTCCACTATCTCCTTTGGCGCTTCGAATTTCACATAGCTCTTTGCCATTACCTACACCTCGTTTCATTGGTGCTGAAAAATAAGCACCGGGCCCCGCGCTTGCGCGCAGGACTAGACTACCATTGCGCAACGAGGGTTTAAATTACCTACACTTGGGGCGTGCAACACGTACCGGGCTGCGGGCCATTTCACTTCCTTGTCGGCCCACACGACGCGCCGCGAATTCTCGCCATCGGGCACGAATTTCACCGGCCTGCTGTCGTAGCTTTCATTGCCTGTTTCCTTCTTTGCGCGTTTCCTGAAGAGCAGTTCCCTGAGCATGAACCTTAAAGGAGTAAGCACAACTGATTGGGTGGGGTGGGAAAGAGGCAGGGCAGGTGTATCTGTTGTGGGTGGGGTGAAAATAGTGGCGCTAAGCGCACCAGGCCATGCCCCGTTGCCCTTTCCCATGTGATGTATTATGGTTCTTATGATTTATATACATTATTTATTTTCGTAATTTATTTGCAAAAGCTTCGGTTTTATTAATAGCTCTCTCCCGAACATTCACTTCCAGATGAACCTATAGTTTGCAGCAGCATCCAGGTTCCTAAGCGGCAGCAGCCCCTTGAGTGTTTTGATTACAAACGCGTGCCTTTCAACCATATCTTCGTTTTTCAGCAGTGCGCTATGCCACTTTACTGCATTATATAGTGCTTGCTTCTTCTCCCTGTCGAACGCCATGCCAAAGGATCTGAAACTACCGGTTAAGGGTGCAATCATGGGGTAGCAGTTGAGCAAGGGCGTTTCTCCGGCCTCAGTCATGTAGCGGGTTCGCATTAATGGGAATGCATTACTTGTGGTGTCTTTGCCAAACCTATATCTAAAGAAGTAGGCAACAATGCTTCCGTACCCTGGCTTCTGAACTGCTATTGTAAACCGCCGCACTATCTGCTGCTTGATAAACTTGAATACCCTGTATCGCACAGTATCCTCGTTGATGCCTGTGAGCCCTGCAATCTCCCTGTATCCTATCCTTGAGTTTCTGTTGAGCTCCTTAAGGATCTGCTTGTCTTTCTTATCTGTTTTTATCTCCTCTCTTATGAAGTTCACAAAATCATCACTCAGCGGCACGTAACCTAGTTGCGGAAACACAAATTCCGAAGGTCTTATCTCAGGCGTATAATCTGACAAAGCGGCAGTGATGTCAGTCTCCCAACGTATATAGCTTATCGGCGAACCGGCAGCGGCGAACACAAGCATATCAAAATCCCCTTTGGTAAGGTACACATCCTGCGCAAATGTGTCTGTTTTGAAAAGATCGTAGAGGAAGTCCTCGCTTGGCTTCTTCTTGAACCTGAACATAAGTATGTGCCTCTCAGGGAAGCCCAACCTATCCATATCCACCTCTAGGGTGAAGCGTATATCGAGCTTCTGCACGAGCCTGTCAACGATTTTTGCAGCAGTTGCAGTGGAGCATCCTGCCGCTCTGGCTAGATGCGTAAAGCTTGCTCTGGCATCTGTGCTAAGCTCACGCAGCACAATCCTATCCTTGTTGGTGAGCAGCGGTTCGTCGTAGGCCATGATAATGCTGCACTAGAAAGGCATAAATTAACTCATATAAAAATCCGTAATTCGCGTAAATAAATTTAGTTATTTATGCATGGTTCTTATTACCCGCTTTCCTAATGACAGTGCATGAGGACACAGCACAAGGCTGCGTTAGCGCTTGCCTTTCTGGTAATGCTCTACACATTCTATACAATACTGCTTCAGATAGGTGGCAGTACGATAGGGTTGATCCCCCAGCTCTTCTATGCCTTTTTTGTTGCAGCCATCGTATCGTTGCTCCTAAGTATGATTATGAACAGGGGGAGGGGGCTCGTATCCATACTCCGCAACCCAAAGATGCTCGCAGCCATACTCCTATTGGGCTTGGCCAATAGCGCTTTGTCCCAGCTTTCGCTGGGTTTTGGAACGCTGGGCACCAACCCCAGCATCGCATCGATAGTCTACCGCAGTTGGGTCATATTCGTAGTGCTGCTTACTCCGTTAGTCCTAAGGCAGAAAATCAGGCGGATGCAACTCATCGCCACACTAATCGGATTCGTTGGCCTTTATCTAATCGCAAGCGGGGGCACTCTGTTTGGGTTCAATTATGGCCAGTTGCCGTATCTTGGCCTGGTGCTGTTTGCAGCAATGTGCAGCGTAGCACTAACGTTGGCGTACAGCAAGTACACATTTGATATATTTGGGGCCGTTGTACTGTTCAACCTTGCGTCTTTCGTGATGCTCGGCCTGTTGGCTGTGGCAACCCATACTAATTTGGCCATAAGTTTCCCCCCATCTGCATTGTTCACTGTATTGTTTTACGGAGCATTCAGTTTTGGCATAGCCTCTAGCCTCTACTACTACTCTGTGAAAGCGGCAGGGCCGAATGTCGTTGGCAACGTATTCCTGATAATACCGTTCCTCACTATCCTGTTCGCCGCAATCTTCACAGGTACAGCAATCAAACCATATTACGTGGCGGCTGCCCTGTTGATCAGCGCGGGCGTACTGCTGCAAAGGCACTACTCAGCACGGCAGGAACACATAACTAAGAACAGCATGCTGGACAGGTTCACAATATTTGACGTGACTGGAGCATTCATCGACAGCAAGAATCATGAAATACTGCATTACATTTCGAGCAACAGGAAAGCATTCGCAATAAGGATAGGCAAGAATGCCTTCGATACAGGACAGCACGCACACATTTTCAATGACCGCAACTGCATCGCGTTCACTAATTATGCGCCGCACGAAGGAATAAAACGAAACGAGTTAGAGTTCATAGGCAAAGCAATGGGCATCCAGAACGGCGAATCCGTGCTCATAGGCATGGGCGACCCTGACAGCCTTGAAGACGCATTCGCAGAATTCATCTCTGCCTCTGGAGCAAACTCGGGGTAGCGATAGCAGGCTGAGAATCAGAAATGCGGTCACAACATTGGCTGATAAAAGCGGCCGGCTCAGTCCATGTACTCCTGCGGCTTCGGCGGCTCCTCCTTGAGCCCCTTCCTCTTCCTTATCTCCCTGACCACTTTCTCCTGCAGATCCTTCGGCAGCTTCTCGTAGCCGGCATACTCGGAATACCATATTGCCCTGCCGGCAGTGGCGCTCCGCATCTCGTTCGAGAATCCTTTGATGACCTCGGCCACCGGCATCTTCGCCACTATGGTAGCGGCCTCGCCTTCCTGCGAGACCTCCTGCACCTGCCCCCTCCTTCCCTGCAGCAGCGTTATTATAGTCGACATGTACTCCTGCGGCACGTTGACAGTGAATATCTGCTTCGGCTCGAGCAGTTGCACGCCTGCGAGCAGCATGCCCGCCCAGATCGGACGCCTCATCGCCGGCATTATCTGCGCCGGACCCCTGTGCACCGGGTCCTCGTGTATCGTGGCGTCGTTGATCAGCACCTTAATCCCGTAGCACTTCTCCTTGACAAGGGGCCCCTCGCGCACTGCCTCCTCGAAGCCGTCTATCAGCAGCTCCTCCACCTCGTTGAGGTACTGCACCCCGTGCGTGGCGTCTATCAGCACGCTGGCCGTGGCCACATCCCATATGCCCCTCGCCTCCTCCCTCGGCATGCCCGCCTCGACGAGCGCCTCCAGATACTGCTTGCCCTTGGGCGTGCCCTCCTTGATCGAGCCGTTCTCTATCAGCTCGAGCACCCCCTTCTCGAGCGGCATTATGGTGACCTCGAACTTGCTGTGCCTGTTCGGCGTCTTGCCCTCTATCTCCTCGGTCTTGCCCTCTATAGTCTCCTTGTAGAGCACGATCGGGTCGCTCGTTATTATCGGTATCTTGAACTCGTCGCGTATCTTCGTTTCCACTATCTCCAGGTGCAGCTCGCCGTTGCCGCTCACCAGGTGCTCGCCAGTCTCCTGGTTCAGGCTCACCACCAGCCCCGGGTCTATCTTCGAGAGCTCCCTGAGCGCCTCTATCAGCTTGAGCGTGTCCTTTGACTCCTTAGTGTCTATCGTCTTGGTCACAACAGGCTTGGCGTAGTGCGTTATCTGCTCGAAGGGCAGTATGCTGCCCTCGCTGAGCGTATCGCCTATCATAAGGTCCTTTATGCCCACTATCGCCGCTATGTTGCCCGCCGCAACCTCGTCTATCTGCACGCGGTCGTTGCTCATGTACAGGCCCACCTGCTGTATCTTCTCCTGGTCCGGCCTGCCTGATATGTAGACCATCGTGCCCTTCCTTATGGTGCCGGAGAACACCCTGCCTATCGCCACCTCGCCGCCGTGCGGGTCGTAGCTTATGCCTATGACCACCACATTGGCCTTCGAACCCGAATCCACATTGCGCATTGCCTTGCCGTCCTCGCTCTCCATGTCGCCCTTCCAGAGGTGGGGTATCCTGTAGGGCTGCGCCACCTTCGGGCTCGGGAGGTGCTCTATTATCATGGTGAGCGTCGCCTCGTCTATCGGCGCCACTTCCTGCAGCTTCGCTATGTCGTTAGCCTCGGTGAGCGCGTATATGTCCTTGAACGTGATCTTGTACTTGTCCATTATGCGCGTCGATATGGCCCAGCGCTCCTGAGCGCTGCCTATGCAGACGCTGCCGTCCTCCACGCTGACCTTCCACTTGCTCGAGAGCTCCTCCGGAGCGTAGTTGGCTATCAGCTTGTTGACCTCGTTTATGAGCTTGAGCAGCCTTTCGAACGTCTGCTGCGGGTCGAGCTTCAGCTCAGTCAGCAGCCTGTCGACCTTGTTTATGAAGAGCACGGGCTTCGCCCTCTCCTTCATGGCCTGCCTGACCACTGTCTCGGTCTGCGGCATTATGCCCTCGAGAGCGTCCACCACCACGATCACGCCGTCCACGGCCCGCATCGCCCTAGTAACGTGGAAACCGAAGTCGACGTGCCCCGGCGTGTCTATGAGGTTTATTATGTACTCCTTGCCCTGGTAGTCAAAGGCGAGCGATATGTTCGCCGACTTTATAGTCATCTTCCTGTCCTTCTCTATGGCCTCGTAGTTCGTGTAGAGCACTTCGCCGGCCACCTGCTTCGATATTATGCCAGCCTTGGCGAGCAGCGAGTCGGTGAGCGTCGTCTTGCCGTGGTGGACGTGCGCCACTATGGCCACGTTCCTTATCTGGTCCACATTGCGCATTATCTTTGCTACTTCCTCTGCTACGAGCTCCTTCCTTACCATAAAGATTACCTTGCGCTCCTCGCTATGCGTTCAGCCTCCACGCGTCTCTTTATCGCGTAGCTGCTCGCATCCTTGTTTGCGGCGAGCACGAGCTCGTCCGCAAGCGCCTCGGAGAGGCTCTTCCTGCTCTTGAAAGCGCTTATCAGCGCCGAGAGCGCCACGTTGCGCAACGCCACGTCAAGGCGCCTCGCTGCGCTTATGCCTGTGGCCACGTTGTAGTTGATGCCTCCGTACCTCACCCTGGTGGTGTCTTCTATAGGTGCGGCGTTCTCGAGCGCATCAACGAGCACCTGCAGCGGGTTCTTGCCAGTGCGCCTGCTTATGTTCTCGAACGCCTGCTCGACGACATGCATCAGCTTGAGCTTCTTGCCCTGGAGCGCGCCCTTGGTCCTTATGACCCTGCCGCCTATCTTGGCGCCTGTGCCTCCGCGCATCATCTTGTTTATCAGGCGTTCCACTATGTTGGTATGGGCCGCATAGTACGTCCTGTGCCTGCGCCTGCCGAACGTGTTGGGATAGGCGCGCGGGGAGAGCGTTATGTAATTGGCCAGGCTCGGGTCGTCGACAGTCACATCCGTCGAATCGTACTTGCCGAAGAACAGCGGAGAAAGCAGGGCGGCTGAGCCTGCGGGCTTGGCAGCGCCCCTGGGGCTTCTCCTGCTTGCGCCCCTGGCCTTCGGAGCAGCTTGCTCCTGCGCGGGAGCCTCCTGCTTTGGCGCCTCCTGCATCGCCCCCTGCCTCTCAGCGTTCTCCCGAACATTGACCTTGTTATCGCTAGCTTCCTCAGCCATATTATCATCTCTTGGGCTTCTCCATCCTGCCCTTGACTATCTGGTAGAGGTCGGCCCCGTTGAGGCCCACAACCCTGTACTTCAAGCCTGCTATGCTCCCCATCTGGCCTCTCTGCGAGCCGCCCATTCCCTGTATCATGACCTCGTCGTGCTCCTCTATGAAGTTTATAGCTCCGTCGTACGGCACGTACGCGCCTACGACCTTGCCGTTCTTCACGAGCTGAACGCGCACGCACTTTATGAGCCCCGAGTGCGGCTGCTTCTGCTGGAGCACGAACTTCTGCAGCACGATCGCCCTCGCCATGGGCACCGTGCCCACGGGGTCGTACTTCTGCTTCAGCTTGAAGTACTTCCTCTTCCACCACTTCTTGAGCAGGCGCTCGCGCTTGCGCTTCTTTACAAGCTTCAACGCAGCGAATTCGCCCTTTGCCATAGCATCATTCCTTGTACTCGTTCTCGAGTATCTTCGAGTTGCCTGCCTCGATGACTGCCAGGCTGCTCACCGAGTGCGGCTTCCCGCACACAGTGCCGAGCTCCATGGAGTTGCCCTTGAACTTCATCAGCCTTATGCCAGCTATCGCGCAGGCGTGCTCTATGTCGGCGCTGGAGCCGCTCCTGCCCACTTCGCTGATTATTACGAGCTTGGCAGTATTGCTGTTTATGGCGCGCATGCTCTCCTCCGCGCCGAGCGCCACTTTGCCTGTGCCTATAGCGAGCCTTATGTCGCTGTTCAAGTCAGCCATCGAATCTAACCGCTAATGAAAAAGCGTTTCCCAAAGAAACCGCGCATATAATGGCTGCGCTAAAGTATATAAAGTGTGCCTGACTCCGCGCTGCGCAATGCAGCCGGCCCGTCTTTGGCACTAATCGCGCTTGCGGGGCAACGCCTGCCTGTTTTGCTGTGCCTCTTCAAGCAGAAGTATTGCATGCTTGGCCCTATCAGCAGCAATCGCGGCAGGGTATTGACCTATGCCACCTGACGGTACAGGCAACCTGAGTTTTAATTTTGCTGATTTGTATAATCCTTCAAGCAGCGTTTCCTGGCCCCAACCGAGCTGCTCCTCGATCGCACCGACATATTCAGCGACAATTTCCTCGACTGTTCTGTTGCTATCGTCTCTTTTAGTGACGTCCTTGACCAGACGGCCCGATAAGCCTTCCAGATGCATCACTAGGTTGCGTATCCGGATCTCAGGGTCGTCGCCCACACTGGGCGTCTTTGGGCCTATTCCTTCTCTGACGGCAGGCGTCTCTCTCTGTCTGCTTGATACCCTTTTGACTCTGCTATCTTTTTCACCGACATAACTATCAGGCAACTTTGATTCTGGATAGATATATGCTTTTGCTTGTGCCCCATTTGACGAAAATCGGTCGGGTGCAGTTCCCGGCCTGCGCCGCCGTAGGAAGCAATTGTGGCGCACTATGGTCGTGGAGCTGCTGCGCCTTTCAGGAAATCCATGAGCGTCATGGTGTCTGGCTTGCCAAAATTGTTCAACGCGCCCAAGAACTCTCCCATGTTATTTAGTATTTTGTCAGGCTCGGCGAGCAGCTCGCCTGCTTTCTCTCCGATCTGACCCAAGTAGGCATGGAGGTTCACAACGTTCGCTTTCACTGTGCGCTTCAAGTTGTAAGAGAGCAGCATCTGGAGCCCATTCGACAGCGCGGTCGCACCGTCCTTCTTATAGCTGTTGAGAATGTCGCACACAACCAGATCAGTGAATGCGTTCACTCTTTCGTCCATCTCCTCCCGATCGGAAGGGCTCATTACAGTGCCCATGGTCCCCTTTACGGCGCCGTGTATCGCCGCAATAGAGAGCCCGAGCCTCGAATAGCTCTTTTGCACTACCGGGTCGTTCCTCAGCATCAGATTAAACGAATCATACACCATGTGCACCGGCCTAGGTGCATCGCCTGTATCCAGCACAGCCTTTACGTAGCTCGCGTATGGCGCGTACTCCTCCCCCCTGCGCATTTCAGAGTCGCCCCTGACTGCCTGCTTGATTTTGGCCGTGGCTTCAGGGCTCGCCGGAGGCGCAGTATCATCCCACAGTCGATTGGCCTCACTTTCGTGCGTCTCCCTCTTCCCGATCACTACATCACGCTCACATCCTATGGTCGAGAGAGCCCAGGCACGAGTCGACAGCCTCTTTCACATCGCCAGGCGGAAGGTTTTCGCTCATGCTTTTGAGTATTTTAACCGCAGTCCTGCCATCGGCAAGTTCAGCTGACGCCAACTCCACGATCGTGCTCAGGATCAGAGGATCGGCATTGGGCGAGGAAATCGCCAATTCCTCTACCTTCCCCAGCACCATCGGTAGCGCCTTCTGCCATTCTGCATCCTGAAGCACATTTTTCATGGATGAGAAGTCCTCCATCACGTGCGTGACGCTACTCTCTCCGAACGCCTTGCTTCCAAAATTACCGACCACCATGTCCACAACACCTCCTTTTTCTTTAGGCGCACCGGTCCTTTCCCTGAGGTCGCTCATCAGCGCCATTTGCAGTTCACGTTGCTCCTTTGGATCCATTTTCTTTTGGTCAGACGCCCGCTTCTTCTGCTGCTGGTCTATGGCCATACTGTCAACTTCCATTTCGGCGCCTCCAAATGAGACGAGACTATTGTGGGCTGTCCACGTGTGTACCTTATCCAATCTGCTCATATTTGTCACAAACAGGCTTTGCCTTGGGGGGATATATACTTTTGCTTATGCCGCATCCTGAGACGCGCACCGGCCCTTCCGGAACCAGGAACACGTGCTACCTAGATATGTAACCGTGACCGTTATTTTTCTGCTGCGCTGTCCCGTCTTTTGGATTGCAGTTCTGCTGCTTCGGTTCTGCTTCAGGGTCGTCATTCTGACTCCCTGCACTGCTTTTGGAGTCATCAGCTTCGCGTTTTGTTTTGTCGCGCTGGAGTTTACGCATTCTGTCTTTAAAATAGCTGAAAGTGCCGTGGCCGAACACGCTACTGGAAGGTGCTACGCCCTCTCCGCCCTCGCGTTGCCCTGTTTTGTCTTTTGGCGCATCCGTCTGCTGCTCTTCGCTGCTCGTCGAGAGCATTTTCTGCACAATTTTATCTTTAAAGGCATCAGTGGTTTTGTAGCCAAGCAGTGTTTTGAACGCCTCGCGGACTCCCCCTTCGTCTTTTGCAACGGCACCTGCAACCTCATCTATCGCGTCGCTCAGTCTGGCTTCGTTCTTGTTGGTGACAGACACGCCCAATTCGATTATCAGATACTTCAGCCTGCCGTTGCGGGCCTTATTGTCACTGCCATATCTATCATCCAGCCAGCGCCTGAATTCTTCGGAGCACGCCTTAACATCCCTGCCGTCCGTATCCAGCATTTCCTTCTTGAACTGATCGTAGCTCAGCTTATTCTCATGCTTATGTTCTATCTTAGTGGCCACCCCGGCCACCATGCCCCCGTCCACCATAACCCTGTTTTGCCGCTGGGCAAATATAATACTTTGCAGTAGGTTTGGCTACTTATGTGCAGAAAGCGTTGTGTTGCAGCCGGCCGGAGTTGCGAGCTGGCCGCTCAGCAGCAGCTTCACATAGCCCAGCGCGGGCACATCGGCCACGACGTAGCCCACGACGTCGCTCTGGTTGACCGGATAGTTGCCGAACTCAATGTCGAGCGCCTGGTTGTTGTCTCCTTTGGTCAGGAAATAGTATGTGCCGCTGACGTTCAGCGCCGCATACACCCTGTGCACTATGTCACCGCTGAACGCGTCGTTGCCCGTCGCCCTGTACACTATTATAGGATTGCTGTAGTTCTCCGTCAGGCTCGTGTTCAGTATGCCTATGCTGGAGGTGTACAGCGCCTTGAAGACGTAGTTCCCGTACGAGAGGTTGCCGAGCGAGTAGCTGTACCATATGGGCAGGCCTGCCTGGCCGCCGACCCTGCAGCCGGCTATGCCGCCAGGTCTGCCGTAATAATCGGCCGCAGAGACGCAGACAGTGTTGTACAGGCCGACGTTGTACGGCGTGCTGTTCTCGAGCACGTACGTTATCCTGGATGCGTTGCCGTAGTATGCAAAGTACGCCAGGAACTCGTTCGACATGTTGCGCTGCATCGCGTCGAAGGCCGATGCGCTCATGCTAACCACAGGAATATGCTTCTGGGCCACGAAAGACGAGAAGTTGCCTATGCCATGAAGCACCACGAGGTCGCCCCTGTGCATCGTCGGCAGCATGCTGCAGCTCGAGACTGCGTCCAGCGGGGCCGCCGTCTGGAGGAAAGCTGCGAGGAGCACCCACACGACTATGGCGGCACCCACAGCTATGCCTATGTCCAGCAGCCCTCTCTTCGCACCCTCGTTTGCTATGCTTGCCTTCACCTCAAGTACAACAAGCGCTATTATGAGCAGCACGGCCGCAGCGCCCACAAGTGCGCTGCCGTAGAGCGCGTAGAGCGCTATAAGCGCGAACAGCAGTATGTAAAGGAGCCATAGGTAGAGCTCGCTCCTCCTATTACCTTTTTTCGCAGCCCCGGGTCCTTGCCTCCTCTGCGCGTTCCTTCTAGCGTTCACGTGTTGACATCGAATGCGAAATTATTATTGCTTTCCTACGCTGCCTGCGCTGGGCACGCCTGTGACCTCGATGCCGTACACCTTGGAGTCGCCGGCGCTCTTTGCCACGCCTATGGCGGCGTCCGCGCTCACTATGAGGGTGTCGTTATGGCTCACCACTATGAACTGCGCATTGCCGCTCATCTGCTTTATGAGCTGCGACAGCCTCTTAGAGTTCTCCTTGTCCAGCGCCGTGTCTATCTCGTCGAATAGGTATATCGAAGACGGTTTGCACATGTGTATCGAGAACAGCAGCATCATCGACAGCAGCGACTTCTGCCCGCCGCTCATCCCCCTCTGCCTGCCCACGAAGTTGTCGTCCTCTATGCTTATCACCATGCCCGACTCGAGCGGGTTCCCGTGGTCCTCGAGCGCGAGCGTGGCCTTGCCAGGATATATGTAGTTGTAGAGCCTGCTGAAGTTCTTGTTAACTTCGTTGAACGTAGTCATGAACGCACTCATCTTCTTCGCCTCTATCTCCTCCATCATCGCGAGCACGGCGTGCCTCTCAGACTCGAGCGTGTCGAGCTTCTCCTTCGCTTCCCTCACGCTCCTCGCCTTCTCCTCGTACGCCTCCGGCGCCTTGAGGTTCACGTTGCCCAGCGCCTCCACCTTCGCGGCCGCCTGCGACGCCTCCCTCTCCAGCTGCTCCGGGTCACCCTCGACAATTTGGCAGTCCGCGCTCGTGTAGGCCGCCAGCTCAGCCGTCAGATCGTTGAGCCTGGTAGAGCCCTGTCCCTGCTTTACAAGCAGTTCGCTCGACCTCTTCCCCAGGTCGCCGGCGAGCGCCTCAGTGGCTGCGATCCTGCTCGCTAGCGTTTCCAGCTCCCTGCTTATCGCTTCCTGCTTCTCGAGAGCCTGCTTGCTGCGCTTGCTGCTGCCTAGCATCCTCGCCTCAGTCTCCTTCTGCAGCACCAGCAGCTCCTCCCTCCTCTTAGCGTCCCTCCCCAGGCCGGCATCAGCCTCTTCCATGAGCTTGCCTTTGGCCTCCAGCTCCCTATTCCTCTGCGTGATGGAAGCTGCGAGCATGTCGCTCTCCTTCTGCAGCTCGGCCACCTTCACGCTTGCTTCGCGCATCTCGGCGTTAGCGCGCTCCAGCTTCTCGCGTTCCGCCTTGCCGATGCCCTTGCCCGCCAGTTCGGCGCTCTCCCGCATGCTCTCCTCATAGGCATCGGTGCGCTCCTTCCTGCACTCCTCCAGCTCCTGGGATGCGGCGGTTATGGCGGCCTGCGCGGCTGCCAGCTCCTCCGCTGCCCTTGCGCTCTCGCTCACTGCCGAAGCCTGCTCCGCCTTCAGCGCCTCCAGTTTTGCGGAGACGCCCCTGCACACGGAATTGTGCTCGTTCACTAGAGCCGAGTATGAAGCAGAATGCATCTCAGCCTCGGCCGCACGGCTCCTAAGCGCGAACAGGCTGCTGTCCATCTCCTTAGCGCGCGAGAAGAGCCTGCCCTTCTTCTCCTCCAGTTCCCTTATCCTCCTCTCGACAGAGCCCAACGACGACGGCCTGCTCCTGCTGCCGCCCGAGAGTATGCCCGAGCGTTCTATCAGCTCGCCCTGCGGCGTCACCCACCTGTGCGCGCCTATGCCCGCGCGCTTGGCCGCGTCTATGCTCTCCACCAGGTATGTGTTGTTGAATACGTAAGAGAAGACGCTGTCGAATTTGTCATCGTAGTCAAGCAGGTCAGAGACGAGCTGAAGGCCCTTGACCCCGTTCTCCTGCTCGGCGCGGAGCTCGCGCAACGGTATGAAAGTGGCCCTGCCCAGGTTGTTCGCCCTCAGGTATGAGATCATGCCCTTGGCCGAGTCGACGGAATCCACTACAAAGTAGTTGAACCTCGAGCCGGCTGCCGCCTCGATGGCCTCAGCGTACTTGTCATCGTAGCTGCAGAGTTCTGAAACAGCGCCGTAGAAACCATTGGACTTGCCGAACATATCCCTGAGCCTGCCCTGCACCACCTGCTCCCGCGGCTTCGACATGGCGCGCTGCTCCTTAAGGCTTATGAGCTCCGAGTCGATCGCGCCGAGCTCGTTGCGCAGCCTCTCCGACTCGCCCCCTGCTTCCTGCGCCTCTTTCGAGAGCTTCTGCTTGGCTGCTAGCGCATCAGCCGCCTTCGCCCCTGCGTCCTCGGCCTGCGCCTTCTCGCCTGCGAGCCTGTCGTTCAGCTCGCGCAGCTCCTTGCCGATTGCCTCCGCCTTCGCTTCGAGAAGCGTGACCTGTGTCTGCAGCCCCGCAGCAACCTCGCGCTTTGCGGCCAGTGTCTTCTCCCTGCCGACCACAATCCCGTCGAGTTCCCTGACGCGCTTGCCCATGTCCTCGCGCGCCGGAGCCGCCCTTGCGCCTGATTTCTTCGCCTCGGCTTCCAGTTCCGCCAGCCTGCCCTTGTGCTTGAGCAGGGAGCCCGTGTTTGCCTCTATCCGCTTCTGCATCGAGTCGAGTTCCGAGCGCACCGCAGCCATCTCTTCTCCCAGCTTCTTCGACGCACTCTTCCAGTTGCCTATCCTCACGTCCAGCGCGCTCAGCTCGTTGCCTATCTCGGTGAACTTCCTGTTCGTGCTGTCGGCAGCGTTCGAGTGCTCTGTCAGGAGCTGCAGGAGTTCCTTCCTCTCGCCCTCCAGCTTCTGCGTCTTGCCCAAAAGCTCGCCCAGCTTCGCCGACAATCCTGCCTTGTCGGCCTCGATCCTCTCTATTTCCTTGGCGTAGGAGGCGCTGGCTAGCTCCGCCGCCTTCTTCCTGCCAACGAGTATGCTGTACTGCAGCGAGGCGCGCCTCTTCACGAGCTGCGCATAGCTCTCCGCAGCCGCCTTCTCCTTTGCGAGCTCGTTCAGGAACACGAGTCTCTCGTCGAGCATCGCCTGCGCCGCCGCCATCCGCGCCGCCACCTTGTCCAGCTCTGTCATCGCCTCCGCCTTCTTGGAGTCGAACTCCTGTATGCCTGCAGCTACGTCTATGAACTCCCTGCGCTGCTTCGCGTTGGCCTCTATTATCTTGTTGATCTCACCCTGCGCTATGGTGCTCGTCTCGTCCACGTGCACCCCGTGGCTCTTCATGACCTCGAGCACCTCCTGTCGAGTCATGCGCTTGCCGTTGAGCTTGTAGAGCGTCTTGCCATCCGCACGCACCCACTTCGCCAGCTCGATGTGCGCATCGCCGTCGAGCTCGAGCTTGACTACCGCCTTAGAGTTAGAACCGCTGCCCCTGGCGGAGGCCTCTCTTATCAGGTACTGCAGCCTGTCCACGCGGAGCCTCCTGAGCGACGTCTCGCCCAGGCAGAACAGCAGCGCGTCCACTATGTTGCTCTTTCCCGAGCCGTTCGGCCCCACCACGCAGTTGAATCCTTTGTTGAAAAGCAGGTCTACGTGCTTGAACGACTTGAACCTACCTATGCTCGCGGATCGTATATGGAGCACTCACACCACTGGTCGCAATACCATTTTGCCATCACAATATTAAAGCCTTCTGCTCGCAGACGATGGAAGCATATTTATTCTTTCCAGTGTACTGTAACCTGATGGGGCGCATGAAAACTGAAGTAAAAGCACACACACACACACACAAGCAAGCTAGCAAGCTAGCACGCCATAGCGCCTACTACCGCTCCCAGTCCGCCATGGAATACCTGATGACCTACGGCTGGGCCATACTGATCATAGCCGTTGTCCTGGGCGCCCTCTTCAGTTTGGGGGTCTTCAACGGCGCGAACTTCGCCCCGAAGGCGCCGCCCGGCGCCTGCCAGGTCTTCAGGCCAAATGGGCCAGGAACAACAAGCTTTGTAAATCTTGAAGGAGTCTGCAACGGCGAGCTGCCGGAGTATGTGGCGAGTTTTGAAACCTCGCCAGCATACGTCCTAATAGCCAATGATCCCTACCTTCCCAGCGCCCCGGCCGCAAGCAGGAGCATAATTACATGGATTGACCCCACTACCATACCGCACAGCACCAACCCTGACATATTTGGCGGCACGGTTTTTACGATGCCCCCAATAGGCTCGCGCAATCTAGACGTGTGCGGTGCTTTCAACCTTTTAATAAGTAACTGGAACGCTCTATTCCTTCACAAATGCATCAACGACATAACGAGTGCGGTACACTCGTACGAAAATACGTGGGAATTTGTCGCTGTAGTGTACAACAACGCCTCTGACACCGTAACATTTTATATAGACAGCCAGGTAAATGTGCAAACAAACAACGGGATGTACCCAGCCAGCCAAAACTTGACAGCAGGTGGCTGGGATACTAACGCTAACACAATTACCGGCTATATTTCAAACTTTCAGGTCTACAATACCTCACTCTCCCAACCTGAGATCAATGCACTTTATACCGAAGGCATCGGCGGGGCGCCCATCGACCTGCAGAACCTTGTGGGCTGGTGGCCGCTCAACGGCAATGCAAATGACTACAGCGGCAACAACAATGACGGCACTGCCTCCAATGTCATATACACAAGCTCGTGGACCTCTGGATATAGTGCGCCTTGACTGCAAGTTAGATACGCCAAATATTTATTGTATATCAAAAAGTAAAGCTTTATTGAATTATATTACTTTATATAGTAAAGCTTTTAAACTTCAATATTTATGAAGTATCATGGAAACCGAAACGATAAAAAGGATAATCCAAGACCAGGAAGCAGAAAGGAACAGAATTCTCGCCCAGTCTGATATAATAGATAGGAGCGCAGGCAGGAGGATCGCAGAGCGTGCACTTGAGCACCCCAATATGTTCATAATATTGGGGATAAGAAGGAGCGGAAAATCCACACTTGTATGGCTCTTGCTTAAAGGAAAATCCTATGCCTACATCAACTTCGATGATGAGGCCCTCTACGGAATAAAGTCTACAGACCTAAATACTATTTTAAAGGCGTTCTATGAACTCTACGGAGAAAAGATAGAGTATATAGCTTTGGATGAAATACAAAACATAGACGGATGGGAACTGTTCGTTAACAGGTTGGCCAGGAGCAAGAAAGTTATAATAACTGGTAGCAATTCTGCGCTGTTGTCCGGTGAGCTGGCAACACACCTTACGGGCAGGCACTCGGATTTCATTCTGTTCCCCTTCAGTTTCAGGGAATATCTGGAATACAGGAAGACAGATATTACCAGAGTAAAGCAGAAACAGTTCTCCACAGAAACTGCGTCTATGATGTCAAGAATGCTCTCTGACTATGCAAAGGTCGGCGGAATGCCAGAAGGGTACAAATTCGGAAAGGAGAGGATAAAGACCACATTCGGAGATGTAATAACCAAAGACGTAATAAGAAGACATAATATAAGAAATGCGAAAGCCATTGAGGATCTTGCAAAGTACTTGGTTTCCAATTTCGCAAAAGAGATAACATACAGCCGCATTCGCAGTGCGGTAGGAATAAACAGGGTGGCCACAGTTAGCATGTATGTAAGCTACCTTAAAGAGGCATATCTCATCTTTGAACTTTCCCGCTTTTCTTTCAAGCTGAAGATGCAGTCCATAGCCCCGAAGAAAGTATACTGTACCGATACAGCATTTATAAATGCAATAGCATTCACTCTCTCTGACAATGTAGGAAGGCTGATGGAAAACATTGTTGCAACAGAGCTATTCAGACGGAAAAATTACAGTGATACCGACATGGAGGTATTCTACTGGAAGGATCATTACAATCGTGAAGTTGATTTCGTAGTTAAAAAAGGGAAACGTGTCACAGAACTCCTACAAGTGACTTATGCGGGTTCTAGAGGTGAGATAAATGAAAGGGAAAAAGAAGCGCTCATGTATGGGGCAAAAAGCCTCAGGTGCAACAACCTTGTTATAATAACCTGGGACTACGAAGGCGAGATAAGAGAATCGGGCAAAAGGATAAAGTGCATTCCTCTCTGGAAGTGGCTGCTGGGATAGCAATGCGAGGCTATTTATGTTTTTCTTGGCAGTTTAGCAGTGTGGGCTGCATGGAAGCGGAAAAGTTAACACACACACACACACACACACACAAGCTAGCAAGCTAGCGCGCCATAGCGCCTACTGCCGCTCCCAGTCTGCAATGGAGTACCTGATGACCTACGGCTGGGCCATACTGATTATAGCCGTTGTCCTGGGCGCCCTCTTCAGTTTGGGAGTCTTCAACAGCGCAAACTTCGCCCCGAAGGCGCCGCCGGGCGCCTGCCAGGTCTTCAGGCCGAACGGGCCA